>NZ_JAAGPC010000097.1:0-34417 GCF_017104595.1 Burkholderia sp. Tr-20390
TGCCGGTCGTCGCGGCCATCGGACTGCGGCGGCGCGAGATGCAGGATCGTGCGGGCCAGGCCCGCGAGGCGGCCGAGCGTCGCCCGGCGATCGAGGTCGCCGACGATCGGCGTCGCGCCTGCGGCGCGCAGTTCGTCGCGGCGGGCCGGATGGCTCGTCAGCGCGAAGATCCGCAGGTTGCGGCGCGTGTCGCGCCATTGCGCGACGCAGCGCATGCCGACGTCGCCGCA
The DNA here is from genome assembly GCF_017104595.1 of Burkholderia sp. Tr-20390. Taxonomy (NCBI): domain Bacteria; kingdom Pseudomonadati; phylum Pseudomonadota; class Betaproteobacteria; order Burkholderiales; family Burkholderiaceae; genus Burkholderia; species Burkholderia sp. Tr-20390. The sequence goes on from NZ_JAAGPC010000097.1 coordinate 231, forward strand.
GCCGACGATCAGTGCGCGCGGCCGGCGCAGGATTCGAGTCGCGATCATGTTGGTTGCGAAATCAGTAGCCACCGCTGCGCGACGCGCAACGGGTTTGCATTGTAGCTGCCGTGCTCGACATGCACGGTCCCCACATTTTGTTCTAGTTTGGTTCTATGGCATTCAACGTCACTCTCAAGCAAAGCGGCCGGCAATTCCAGGTCGAGTCGGACGAAACCGTGCTGGCGGCTGCGCTGCGCCAGAACGTCCATCTGCCGTACGGCTGCAAGAACGGCGCGTGCGGCTCCTGCAAGGGCCAGATCGTGTCGGGCCAGATCGAACAGGGCCCGCACGCCGCGTCGGCACTGTCCAACGACGAACGCACGCGCGGCCTCGCGCTGCTGTGCTGCTCGAAGGCGCAGTGCGATCTCGAAATCGACGTGCGTGAAATCGCCGGCGTCGACGGCGTGCAGGTCAAGAAGCTGCCGTGCCGGATCGCCGCGCTCGAGCGCAAGGCCGACGACGTGATGGTCGTGAAGCTCCAGTTGCCCGCCAACGAACGCCTGCAGTATCTCGCGGGCCAGTACGTCGAGTTCATCCTGAAGGACGGTTCGCGCCGCAGCTACTCGATGGCGAACGCGCCGCACGAGGAAGGCCCGGTCGAGCTGCACATCCGCCACATGCCGGGCGGCAAGTTCACCGACCACGTGTTCGGCGCGATGAAGGAGCGCGACATCCTGCGCTTCGAAGGCCCGCTCGGCACATTCTTCCTGCGTGAAGATTCCGACAAGCCGATCGTGCTGCTCGCATCGGGCACGGGCTTCGCGCCGATCAAGGCGATCATCGAGCACGTGAAGCACACGGGCATCACGCGCCCGATGACGCTTTACTGGGGCGCGCGCCGCAAGAAGGACATCTATCTCGGCGAGCTCGCCGAGCAATGGGCACGCGAGATCCCGAACTTCAAGTACGTGCCGGTGCTCTCCGAGCCGGACGCCGGCGATCAGTGGACGGGCCGCACCGGCTTCGTCCACCGCGCGGTGATCGAGGATCTGCCCGACCTGTCGGGCCACCAGGTGTACGCGTGCGGCGCGCCGGTGATGGTCGAATCCGCGCAGCGCGACTTCACGCAGCACCACGCGCTGCCGGCCGACGAGTTCTACGCGGACTCGTTCACGAGCGCCGCCGATCTCGCGCATCCGGTCTGAGGCCCGCGCACCCGCGTACGGCACTGCACGCTGCGATGTCACATCCGTGGCATCGCGGCGGTTTACAGTGACGCGCGGGATGCCTTATGCTTGCGCACATGAACTGCTTCCTGTCCGCCCTTCGACGTCGCCGCTCGCCGCTCCGCCCGGATGCCGCAGGCTCGTCACGGACTCGCGCGTAACCCACACCGCTTCACCGGTTACGCACAAGCTGTTCGACCCACCAGCCACGGCCTTCCGTGGCTTTTTTATTGCCTATTTCCCTTTCAACGTCCGCTGGAGTCTGCTGCCATGCCCCTGAACGATTATCCGATCGACTCGCTGATGTACATCACGAACCGCCCCGACATCGTGTTTACGCACGGCAAGGGTTCGTGGCTCTACGATCACACGGGCAAGCGCTATCTGGACTTCATCCAGGGCTGGGCCGTCAACAGCCTCGGCCATTGCAACGAAGGCATCGTCGACGCGCTGAAGACGCAGGCGGAAAAGCTGCTGAACCCGTCGCCCGCGTTCTACAACGAACCGATGGCGAAGCTCGCGGGCCTGCTCACGCAGCACAGCGTGTTCGACAAGGTGTTCTTCACGAACAGCGGCGCGGAAGCGAACGAAGGCGCGATCAAGCTCGCGCGCAAGTGGGGCCGCAAGTTCAAGAACGGCGCGTACGAGATCATCACGTTCGACCACAGCTTCCATGGCCGCACGCTCGCGACGATGTCGGCCAGCGGCAAGCCGGGCTGGGACACGATCTACGCGCCGCAAGTACCGGGCTTCCCGAAGGCCGAGCTGAACGACATCAACTCGGTCGAGAAGCTGATCACCGACAAGACCGTCGCGGTGATGCTCGAACCGATCCAGGGCGAAGGCGGCGTGATTCCGGCCACGCGTGAATTCATGCAGGCGCTGCGCGCGCTGACGAAGCAGCACGACCTGCTGCTGATCGTCGACGAAGTGCAAAGCGGCTGCGGCCGCGCGGGCACGCTGTTCGCGTACGAGCTGTCCGGCATCGAGCCGGACGTCATGACGCTCGCGAAAGGCATCGGCGGCGGCGCCCCGCTCGGCGCGCTGCTGTCGAAGGCCGAGTTCGCGGTGTTCGAGGCCGGCGACCAGGGCGGCACGTACAACGGCAACCCGCTGATGACGGCGGTCGGCTATTCGGTGATCTCGCAGCTCGTCGCACCGGGCTTCCTCGAAGGTGTGCGTGCGCGCAGCGAATACCTGAAGCGCAAGCTGCTCGAGCTGTCGGAAGAGCGCGGCTTCGAAGGCGAACGCGGCGAAGGCCTGCTGCGCGCGCTGCTGCTCGGCAAGGACATCGGCCCGCAGATCGTCGAGAAGGCCCGCGACATGCAGCCCGACGGCCTGCTGCTGAACGCCGCGCGGCCGAACCTGCTGCGCTTCATGCCCGCACTGAACGTGACGACCGAGGAAATCGACCGGATGATGGCGATGCTGCGGTCGGTGCTCGACACGCTCTAAGGAGACCGCCGCGATGGATGCCGCCGCCGATGCTGTCGCAATCCGCCCGTTCGAACGCGCCGACACCGATGCCGTGCTCGCGGTATGGCGCGACGCGTTCCCGCAGTACGAAGACGCGGATGCGCCGCCGCACCGCGATCCGCTGCGATCGATCGAGCTGAAGCTCGCGACGCAGCCGGAACTGTTCTTCGTCGCGACCAGCCGCGCGCGCGTGGTCGGCACGCTGATGGCGGGTTTCGACGGGCATCGCGGCTGGCTCTACTCGTTCGGCGTATCGAACGACGCACGCCGGCTCGGCATCGGCCGCGCGCTGATCGCGCATGCGGAACGCGCGCTCGCCGCGCGCGGCTGCCTGAAGATCAACCTGCAGGTGCTCCCCGGCAACGACGATGCGTGCCGCTTCTACGCGGCGCTCGGCTATCGCGTCGAGGAACGCATCTCGTTCGGCAAGACGCTGCCGGCCGCGTGAAGCAGAGGCCGGCAGCCCGCCACTTCAGCGCGTGATCGGCCCCGCGCCCGGCAGCGGATTGCCGAGCGCGTCGGTCGGCACGGCCTGCTGCTCGAACGCGGCGAAATACGCGGCCCACTGCGTATCGCTCACGCGCACGATCAGCGCGCCGTCCTGCCAGATGTCGTTGTGGTCGTTGTGGTCGTCGCCCGCGCGGTGCAGGTAGTTCGAGCCGGTCGAACCCTGGTTCATGTGCGTGTCGTGGATGCCGTTGCCTTCCGCATACGAGCGGCCGAACACGACGACGTCGAGCCCCTGCGACTGCGCGGCGTTCACGAGCCGCAGCAGCGACGGGATCGGCTCCTGATTCTCGGTACCGTCCATCACGGCGCTCGGGCGCCACGCGCCCGTTTCGTTCAGGATGTCGCTGCGCAGGTAGTCGAGCGCGGGCAATGCCGCCTGCCCCGTCAGGTCCGTGTAGCCCTCGGCCGCGGCCGCGAGCGTCTGCGTGATCGGGTGGTGGAAATCGTAGACGAGCTTGTAGTTCAGCAGGTCGTCCGCGTCGTTGGTGCCGACGTTGATCGCGACGTCCCAGTCGCCGCCGGGCAACGCCAGCGTCAGGTGGATGTGGTACTGGATCTCGCTGCCGTGCGGCGAGCCTTTCAGCTTCGCCACCGATGTCACCTTCGCCTTCACGAAACCGTAGTCCAGACTCATGCGTGCTCTCCGTGTCCCGATGGGCCGCCGATGCTACATGGCCCGTGTGTCGGTTTGCAGGCGACCGGCAACGAGCGGCCGCCCCCATCGTTCCCGCGCCGCGTGCGCGGCGCGACAGTCGAATGGAGTCGCGCCCGCATGCACAAGTTCGGCCGGAATCGCATCACACGAAAAAAAAGGCTGTCACGGCATCCCGTGACAGCCTTTCGAAAGCCCGTGTGCGACGCGGCCGGCATCTGCCGCCGCGCGCCACCGGGCCCGCTCATTCACTCACTCATTCACCCAGGTACGCGGCACGCACCTTCGGATCGTCGAGCATCTGCTTCGCATCGCCTTCCATCGTGACCGTGCCCGAATCCATCACGTAGCCACGGTCGGCCGCCTGCAGCGCGAGGCGGGCGTTCTGCTCGACGAGCAGCACCGTGATGCCCTCCTTCGAGATTTCACGCACCACTTCGAAGATCTTCTCGACCATGATCGGCGACAGGCCCATCGACGGCTCGTCGAGCAGCAGCAGCTTCGGCTTCGAGAGGATCGCGCGCGACATCGCGAGCATCTGCTGCTCGCCGCCCGACAGCGTGCCCGCGAGCTGCGTCGCACGCTCCTTCAGGCGCGGGAAGAAGCCGAACATGCGGTCGACGTCCTTCTTGATCTGCTCGCCGTCGTTGCGCAGGTACGCGCCCATCTGCATGTTCTCGACGATCGACATCCGCGCGAAGATCCCGCGGCCTTCCGGCACCATCGCGAGGCCGCGCTTGAGCAGCTCGTGCGTCGGAATGCCCTTGATCGACTTGCCCTCGTACTCGATGTCGCCGGCCGAATACGCCTTCAGACCCGTGATCGCCTTCATCGTCGTGGTCTTGCCCGCGCCGTTCGCGCCGATCAGCGTCACGAGCTCGCCCTGACGGACTTCCATGTCAACGCCCTTGACGGCCTGGATGCCGCCGTAGTTGACCTGCAAGCCCTTGATTTTCAACATTGCCGCTGCCATCAGTGCACCCCTGCGCCGAGATATGCCTCAATCACCTTCGGATTCTTCTGCACGTCCTGCGGCAGACCCTCGGCGATCACCTTGCCGTAATCGAGCACCGTCATCCGGTTGCACAGCCCCATCACGAGCTTCACGTCGTGCTCGATCAGGAGAATCGTGCGGCCGTCCGAGCGGATCTTGTCGAGCAGGCGCGTGAGTTCGACCTTCTCGGTCGCGTTCATCCCGGCCGCCGGCTCGTCGAGCGCGAGCAGCTTCGGGTCGGTGGCCAGCGCGCGCGCGATCTCGAGGCGGCGCTGGTGGCCGTACGACAGGTTGCGCGACGTATAGTCCGCGTACTGCAGCACGCCGACGTATTCGAGCAGCTCGATCGCGCGTTCCTTGATCTCGCGCTCTTCCTGGCGTTCGGCCGGCGTCTGGAACACCGCGCCGAGCAGCCCGTGCTTGGTGCGCACGTGGCGGCCCACCATCACGTTCTCGAGGGCCGTCATCCCGCCGAACAGGCGGATGTTCTGGAACGTGCGCGCGATGCCCGTCTTCGCGACCTGATGCACCGCGGTCGGCTTGTACTCCGTGCCGTCGAGCTTGAACTCGCCGGAGTCCGGCGTGTAGAGGCCCGTGATCACGTTGAAGAACGTCGTCTTGCCGGCGCCGTTCGGGCCGATCAGGCCGTAGATCTCGCCTTCCCTGATCTGCAGACCGACATCGGACAGCGCCTGCAGGCCGCCGAAGCGTTTGTTCACGCCCTGCACGGACAGTCGGATTTGTTTGTCGCTCATGTGTGTATCCCCTTGTCCGTCGATTAAGCGCGCACCGGCTTCTTGCTGGCGCGCTTCGCCAGTTTCGCGATCTTGTCCTCATGCTTCGGCGCGGGCCACAGGCCTTCCGAGCGATACAGCATGATGACGACCATCGCGAGGCCGTACAGCGCCTGACGGATCACTTCCGTATCGACGATGTCATGACCGAACAGCGCGTGCTGCAGCGGGCTCATCGTCGAGCGCAGGAATTCCGGGAAGATCGCGAGCAGCACCGCGCCCAGGATCACGCCCGGGATGTGGCCCATGCCGCCGAGCACCACGCAGGCCAGCACGACGATCGATTCCCAGAACGTGAACGATTCCGGCGACACGAAGCCCTGGAACGAACCGAACATCGCACCCGACAGGCCGCCGAACGACGCACCCATCGCGAATGCGAGCAGCTTCACGTTGCGGGTGTTGATGCCCATCGCCTTCGCCGCGATCTCGTCTTCGCGGATCGCCGCCCATGCGCGACCGATACGCGAGTGCTGCAGGCGCGTACACACCCAGATCACCAGCAGCGAGCACAGCACGAACAGGTAGTAGTACATGTAGACCGACGGCAGCTGGATCCCGAACAGCGAGTGCGTCTGCGCGAGGCTGAAGTCGCCGATGTGCACCGGATCGATGCCCGTGATCCCCTTCGGGCCGTTGGTGATGTTCACCGGACGGTCGAGGTTGTTCATGAAGATCCGGACGATTTCACCGAAGCCGAGCGTCACGATCGCCAGGTAGTCGCCGCGCAGGCGCAGCGTCGGCGCGCCGAGCAGGATCCCGAAGGTCGCCGCCAGCGCCATCGCGATCGGCACGATGATCAGGAACGGGATGTGCAGCCCGTTCGGCGCGAGCGCCGCGATCCACTCGAATTGCGAGGTCAGGTGCGGCGAGCTCAACAATGCCGCGGTGTACGCACCCACCGCGTAGAACGCGATGTAACCCAGGTCGAGCAGGCCGGCGAAGCCGACCACCACGTTCAGGCCCAGCGCGAGCATCACGTACAGCATCGCGAAGTCGAGCACGCGGACCCAGTAGTTGCCGCCGGCCGAGCCGATGATGATCGGCGCCGCGATCACGAAGACCGCGGTCAGGAGGCCGATGATGACCGTCTTGGTGGTGTTGCGCTCTTCGACGAGCGACGTCGAGGATTCGATCGGTTGAATGGATGTCATGTTGTTTGCTCCCTTCCGTTACGCGCGATCCGCGACACGTTCGCCCAGCAGGCCGGACGGACGGAACACCAGCACGATGATCAGCACGATGAAGGCGAACACGTCCTGGTAGTTACTGCCGAATACGCCGCCCGTGAGGTTGCCGATGTAGCCGGCCCCGAGCTGCTCGATCAGGCCGAGCAGCACGCCGCCGACCATCGCGCCGCCGAGGTTGCCGATCCCGCCCAGCACCGCGGCCGTGAATGCCTTCATGCCGGGGATGAAGCCCATGTAGAAGTGCACGTTGCCGTATTCGGATGCGATCATCACGCCGGCCAGCGCGGCGAGCGCGGAGCCGATCATGAACGTCGCCGAGATCACGAAGTTCGGGTTCACGCCCATCAGGCTCGCGGTGTTCGGGCTTTCGGCGATCGCGCGCATCGCGCGGCCGAGCTTGGTCTTGTGCACGAGCAGCAGCAGGCCGCCCATCACGATGAACGCCACCGCGATGATCACGATTTCAGTCACCGAGATCACGGCGCCGGGCGTCGTGTCGGTGGCCTTGATCACGTTGATCGGATCGGTCGGCAGCAATTGCGGGAACGGCAGCGGGTTGCGCGACCAGATGATCATCGCGGCGGTCTGCAGCAGGATCGACACGCCGATCGCGGTGATCAGCGGGGCGAGGCGCGGAGCGCGACGCAGCGGCCGGTAGGCGACCCGTTCGATCGTGAAGCCGACGAATGCACAGACGACTGCGGCGATGCCCAGGCCGATCGTCAGCGTCGCGACGTTGCCGAGTCCGGGGAAATGGTTCTGCAGCACGGTGATGGCCGACAGGGCGACCATCGCGCCAATCATCAGCACGTCGCCATGCGCGAAGTTGATGATGCCGAGAATGCCGTACACCATCGTGTAACCCAACGCGATGATGGCGTAGACACTGCCGAGCACCAGCCCGTTGAGAACCTGCTGGACGAAAATATCCATTTAAAGCTCCTTGGCCCGTGCTGCCGGAGGACGTTGCGCCCCGCGGGTAAGCGAGGAATCGCGCCTTCTCGGCGACACTGCGGGTACTAGTCGATACCGGTAAGGGTGGATCGTCCCGGCGCGCCCCGCCCGGCCTGTACGGCCGGACCTGCCGCCGGAGCGGATACAAAAACGGCACCGCACTGTTCCGGTGCCGTCATGAGTCCCGTCGCTAAATCGTCACGACATCGAGGACGGTGTTCGTGGCCTCCTTGAAGTCGTAGGGCAGCATGCCGAGACGGCCATCGTCCGGTTGCCCGGCATCCGTGCCTTGTCCCGTCCGGTGCGAGGCAAGCCCCGCACCCGGGCGGATTGGATTCCGTGCCGCGGTGCCTCGCGAGGCACCGCGAACGCCGCGCCCGACATTCGTCAGGACTGCGTCGGAATCCATCGTACGAACCAGACCGCGCGCCGCGACATCATTGCTCGCGGCAACGCGCTGTTTCGTCGAATCGAAATGAAAGGGGACCGGCGACATCGGCACGCTGCCCGCATCGCCGGGCACCCGGGCCGGCCTGCGTCGATCGGCGCGCACGGTCGCTGTCACGCCACGACCGGCGGCCTGCCGTGCTGCAACCTGCGTGCGCGCTGCCTGACCGTTCGCCAGGCCAAGCGCGTTGATTTCCTCGATCGCCAAACGTGCCCCGTTTTCCTTGTCCTTGCCCAATTGCGCGGTGCGGCACACGAACGGTGCCGCACGACCGGTTCCGGCGACGCGCACGCCGCTGGCCGGCGGTGCCGCGAACGCCGCAGCCTCCCTCCCCGCCTCGTCGTCGCTCTTTTTGCTGCAGCCGGCAAGCATTGCAACCGGTGCGGCGACGGACATGGCGTAAGCCAACTTCACATGCATCGAGTGGTCTCCCGCGCCTTGCCAAAATCCGATTTCAAAGCCATTCAGGCCTGAAAACGGGCGCATTGTAACTCCATTTATAGGACGCCAATAATCCTGATTCGATGGGGTTTTCCTGCATTGCAACCAATTTTGAGAGACGCTTGGAAGCGCGCAGAGCAACCCGGTTGCACCATTGGTCCGAATAATGGTTGCGATTGCGATTTCGACAGGCAAAAAAAAGCGCGCCGTCAGGCGCGCTTCGGTGTTCCGCGGGTGCGATGCGGCAATCAGGCGGCGGGCGGCAGGTTCAACCCGCGCGGCAGCGGAAACGACACGTTTTCCTCGATGCCGTCGAGCGCGCGCACATTGCGCACCCCGAGTTCGCGCAGCCGCGCGATCACGGCCTGGGCGAGCACTTCGGGGGCCGACGCGCCGGCCGTCACGCCGATGCGACGCTTGCCTGCGACCCATGCCGGATCGATCTGGTCGGGTGCATCGACCATGTACGCGTCCACGCCGCGCTTCTCGGCCACTTCACGCAGGCGGCTCGAATTCGAGCTGTTCGGGCTGCCGACGACGATCACGACATCGCACTGCGGCGCCATGAACTTCACGGCGTCCTGGCGGTTCTGCGTCGCGTAGCAGATGTCCTGCTTCTTCGGTTCGCGGATCTTCGGATACTTGGCCTTCAACGCGCCGATGATCTCGGCTGCGTCGTCGACGGACAGCGTCGTCTGCGTGACGAGCGCGATGCGTTCGGGATCGGCGAGCTCGAGCTTCTGCACGTCCTCGACGCTCTCGACGAGATGCATGCCGCGCTCGACCTGCCCCATCGTGCCTTCGACTTCAGGATGGCCCTTGTGCCCGATCATGACGATGTCGACGCCGTCCTGGCGCATCTTCGCCACTTCGACGTGCACCTTCGTGACGAGCGGGCAGGTTGCGTCGTAAATGCGCAACCCGCGCACGTCGGCCTCGTCGCGCACGGCCTTCGACACGCCGTGCGCGCTGAAGATCACGGTATTGCCGGCCGGCACTTCCTCGAGTTCCTCGACGAAGATCGCGCCTTTCTTCTTCAGATCCTCGACCACGTACTTGTTGTGGACGATCTCGTGACGGACGTAGATCGGCGCACCGTGCATCGCGATGGCGCGCTCGACGATCTCGATCGCGCGATCGACGCCCGCGCAGAAACCGCGCGGCTGGGCCAGCAGGATTTCGGCATCGGCGGCGACGGTCTGCCCGGACAGTGTATCGGTGGTGCTCATGATTACAGGATTCCGATGATTTTCACTTCGAACGTGAGCGCTTGGCCCGCGAGCGGATGATTGAAGTCGAACAGTGCCGAGGTTTCGCTGACTTCCTTCAGCACCCCAGCGTATCGGCCGCCGTCCGGCGCGTTGAACTCGATCAGCTCGCCCGGCGTGAAATCGTCGCCGACCATCCCGTTCTCGCGCAGCGTCGACAGCGTCACGCGCTGGAGCATGTCGGGATTCCGGGGACCGAACCCCTGTTCGGGGGCTAGCTGAAAAGTCGAATGGTCGCCGACCCTGAGGCCGATCAGAATCTGTTCCAGCGACGGCGCCAGTTGCCCCGCGCCGAGCAGCAGCGTGGCCGGCTTGTCGGTGAAGGTGTTGACGATATCGGCGCCGTCGGCGAGTGCCAGCCGGTAATGCAACGTGACGTGGGAACCGGGCTTCACTTCGGATAGATCGATGAGGCTCATGAATTACTCGTTCAGTCGGCGCCCGATACGGCCGAAAGGCCCGGCGCAAAACCAATATTGTAAGTCACCTGAGCGCGCAAGGCGGAAAGTGCGACGACGTCGCGCACACTGCCCGCCGCCAATGGAGTTTCAAGCATGCTGTCACCCTGCCCAGCCTTGCCGCCAGTCGAATGCCGCGACAGCACCGATCTGCCGGCCGATCTGCCGGCCGATCCGCCCGGCCGCGTCATCCCGATCCACCGGCGCAAGCACCGCCTGCGCGGCTGGCGGCCCGAGCGGCCACGCGAGCGATTGCTGGAGCGCGGGCCGGCGGCGCTGACCGACGACGAACTGGTCGCCCTGCTGCTCGGCACAGGCAAGCCCGGGCACGACGTGTTCACCACCGCCCGCGCACTGGTCAAGCAGTTCAAGTCGTTGCACGGGTTGCTCGAGGCGACCACCGACGATTTCGAGGCGCACCCCGGCATCGGCCCCGCGCGCGCCGCGCGGCTGGTTGCCGTCATCGAGATCGCGCGTCGCATGCTGAAGGAGAAAGCGCACGAGAAGAAGCCGATCGATTCGCCCGGCGCGGTCGAGGACTATCTGCGGCTGAAGATCGGCGCGCGTCCGTACGAAGTGTTCGCCGCGGTCTACCTCGACGCGCGCCACGGCCTGATCGACATGGAGGAAATCACGCGCGGCTCGCTGACGCGCATGGCCGTCTACCCGCGCGAGATCGTGCGCCGCGCGATCGCATACAACGCCGCGGCACTGATCGTTGCCCACAACCATCCGTCGGGCGCGGTGCAGCCGAGCGCGGAAGATCGCCGCCTGACCCGCGCGCTGCACGACGCGCTCGCGCTCGTCGATGTCAGGCTGCTCGATCACGTCGTGATCGGCACCAGTGATACTTTTTCGTTCGCACGGGCCGGTTGGATGTAGACTGTGCGGTTGCGGCCCGCCCAACGGCGCCGCAACGGTGATGCGAAATTAGGTTTGATTTTTCTGAACTTTTTCTGCTAGAATCGCCGTCTGTCTTTTTTCCAACCAGTTCTAGCCATCGAAGGGCCTTGTCTGTAAGGGCTTCGGCGTTCTGAGTGCAGCCATGGATCACGTGGCGGTACGATGGAACCTTCATCGGCGATCGAACCCCGAATTTAGCGTATTAGGAGTGCTCTCATGGCACGCGTATGCCAAGTAACTGGGAAAGCGCCGATGAGCGGCAACAACGTTTCCCACGCCAACAACAAGACCAAGCGTCGCTTCCTGCCGAACCTGCAAAACCGCCGGTTCTGGGTTGAGAGCGAAAACCGCTGGGTGCGCCTGCGCGTCTCGAACGCCGGCCTGCGCCTGATCGACAAGAACGGCATCGATTCCGTGCTCGCTGACCTGCGCGCACGCGGCGAAGCCTAAGCCCAAGGAGCACAATCATGGCAAAAGGCGCACGCGACAAGATCAAGCTCGAGTCGACCGCTGGTACGGGTCACTTCTACACGACCACGAAGAACAAGCGCAACATGCCGGAAAAGATGGCGATCAAGAAGTTCGATCCCGTCGTCCGCAAGCATGTGGAATACAAAGAAACCAAGATCAAGTAATCTCCGGTTTCTGCTAGCCTGACGGCGACCGAAAAGCCCCGCACATGCGGGGCTTTTTGTTTTGCGCGCACGCTCCGGCGCGACGCGGTATGCTCTCCCCTTTCCGCGGCCACGGCCGCCGGAACGCACAAGATCAAAAGCGTAACGATGGAGATGCAGCATGAAATTCGACGTGGCGATCGTCGGCAGCGGCCTGGCAGGGCTGTCGGTCGCACTCAACCTGGCCAGCACGCGACGTGTCGCGCTGATCGCGAAACGGTCGATGATGGAGGGCGCGAGCGATAACGCGCAAGGCGGCATCGCGGCAGTCCTCGATTCGGCGGACAGCATCGAGAACCACGTCGACGACACGCTGGTCGCCGGTGGCGGCTTGTGCGACGAAGGCGCGACGCGCTATATCGTCGAGCACGGCCGCGAAGCGATCGAATGGCTGATCTCGCAGGGCGTGCCGTTCACGAAGGACGACGCGGCCGAGCTCGGCTTCCACCTTACGCGTGAAGGCGGCCACAGTCACCGCCGGATCATCCACGCGGCCGACGCGACCGGCCATGCGGTGCTCGCCACGCTGTCGGCGCGTGCACGCCAGCATCCGAACATCACGTTCTTCGAAAACCACCACGCGATCGACCTGATCACGTCGGACCGGCTCGGCCTGCCCGGCCGCCGCTGTCACGGCCTGTACGCGCTCGACGTCGACAACGACCGCACGATCACGATCGAGGCCCCGCATACGGTGCTCGCAACAGGCGGCGCCGGCAAGGTCTACCTGTACACGACGAACCCCGACACCGCGACCGGCGACGGCATCGCGATGGCGTGGCGCGCAGGTTGCCGCGTGTCGAACATGGAATTCATCCAGTTCCACCCGACCTGCCTGTTCCATCCGTATGCGAAGTCGTTCCTGATTTCGGAAGCCGTGCGCGGCGAAGGCGGCCTGCTGAAGCTGCCCGACGGCACGCGCTTCATGCCCGCGCACGATCCGCGCGCCGAACTCGCGCCGCGCGACATCGTCGCGCGCGCGATCGACTTCGAGATCAAGAAGCGCGGGATCGACTGCGTGTATCTCGACATCAGCCACCAGCCGGAAGCGTTCCTGCGCGAACACTTCCCGACGATCCACGCGCGCTGCCTCGAATTCGGCATCGACATCGCGAAAGAGCCGATTCCCGTCGTGCCGGCCGCACACTACACGTGCGGCGGCGTCGTCACCGACCTCGCCGGGCGCACCGATCTCGCGGGCCTGTATGCGGTCGGCGAAACGTCGTACACGGGGCTCCACGGCGCGAACCGGCTCGCGAGCAACTCGCTGCTCGAATGCCTCGTGATCGGCCGCGCGGCGGCCGAGGCGATCGAAGCGGCCGGCTTCGATGCCGAAACGCCGGCCACGCTGCCCGCGTGGGACGAAAGCCGTGTGTCGGATGCGGACGAGGAAGTCGTCGTTGCGCACAACTGGGACGAGCTGCGCCGCCTGATGTGGAACTACGTCGGCATCGTGCGTACCGACAAACGCCTCGAACGCGCGAAGCACCGGCTGTCGCTGCTGCGCGACGAGATCCAGGAGTACTACGCGAACTTCCGCGTAACGCGCGACCTGCTCGAACTGCGCAACCTCGTCGACGTGGCGACGTTGATCGTGAAGAGCGCGCACTCGCGCCGCGAAAGCCGCGGGCTGCACTACAGCCGCGACTGGCCGAACTCGCTGCCGAAGGCGCTGCCGAGCGTGCTCACGCCGCGCGCGCGTCGCTGAGCGGCACGCCCTTCCCGGCTGCGCCCGCACAGGAAAAAAGCCGTTGGCGTTTGCGCGCCAACGGCTTTTTTGTCTGATCGAACGCGTTCGGTCAGTCGACGATCCGCATCGAATAGTCGGTCGCGCGCACGTCCTTCGTCAGCGCGCCGATCGAGATGCGATCGACCCCCGTTTCCGCGAACGCACGCACCGTATCGAAATTGACGCCGCCCGACACTTCGAGCACGGCCTGGCCGTTCGCCACGCGCACCGCTTCACGCATCATGTCGAGCGTGAAGTTGTCGAGCAGCACCGACTGCGCGCGATGTGCGAGCGCCGTATCGAGTTGCGCAAGCGTCTCGACTTCGACCTGCACGGGCACGCCCGACTCCAGCGCAAATGCCGCGTCGAGCGCCTCGCCGACACCGCCTGCCGCCGCGATGTGGTTTTCCTTGATCAGGATGCCGTCATACAGCGCGAGCCGCTGGTTCTCGCCGCCGCCGACGCGCACCGCATACTTTTGCGCGAGCCGCAGGCCCGGCAGCGTCTTGCGCGTATCGAGGATCTTCGCACGCGTGCCTTCGACGCGATCGACGTAACGACGCGTCGCGGTCGCGACGCCCGACAGCAGTTGCAGGAAGTTCAGCCCGTTGCGCTCGGCCGTCAGCAGCGCGCGCGCCGGCCCTTCGAGTTCGCAGACGGTCGAATCGGGCGACATACGATCGCCTTCGCGATAACGCCACTGCACCATGATCGCCGGGTCGATCCGGGCAATCACGGCCTCGAACCACGGCACGCCGCACAGCACGGCTTCCTCGCGCACGATGATGCGTGCACGGCGACGCCCGCCGGCCGGTACGAGCCGCCCGGTCTGGTCGCCGGTGCCGACGTCTTCCGCGATCGCATCGGCCACGTTGCGCGCGATCGCATCGTCGAATGCCGCGCCGTACTGCTCGCGGACGATGTTGAAGAGCGGGGATACTGCGGAACTCACGCCGCCTGCCGCCGGGCCGTCCCCAAGGAAGGTGGCCGCCCCCTCGGGGGGCAGTGAACGAATGTGAGCGTGGGGGCTATTCATTACGCCGCCCCCACGTTCGCGAACAGTTGCTGGTCACGCTGCAGATCGCCGCTCGCCTGCACGCGCTTCTTGTGCGCGGCCGCGAAATCGAGCATCCGGTCGATCGGCAGGCGTGCGCGCTCGCCGATCGCGGGATCGACGAAGATCTCGTTGTGACCGCGTTCGAGCACGTCGGCAAGGTTCGCGAGGCCGTTCATCGCCATCCACGGGCAGTGCGCGCAGCTCTTGCAGGTGGCGCTGTTGCCGGCCGTCGGCGCGGCGATGAAGGTCTTGCCGGGCGCCGCAAGCTGCATCTTGTGCAGGATGCCGAGATCGGTTGCAACGATGAAGTGCGTCGCGTCGAGCTTGACCGCCGCATCGATCAGCTGCGTGGTCGAGCCGACCACATCGGCCTGCGCGACGACGTTTTCCGGCGATTCGGGGTGGACGAGCACCTTCGCGTCCGGATACTCGGCGCGCAGCAGATCGAGCTCGATACCCTTGAATTCGTCGTGAACGAGGCACGAGCCTTGCCACAGCAGCATGTCCGCGCCGGTTTTCTTCTGGATGTAGCTGCCGAGATGGCGATCCGGCGCCCAGATGATCTTCTCGCCGCGCGCGTGCAGGTCGGCCACGATCTCGAGGCCGATCGACGACGTGACCATCCAGTCCGCGCGCGCCTTCACGGCGGCGCTGGTATTCGCGTAGACGACGACGGTACGGTCGGGATGCGCATCGCAGAACGCCGAGAATTCGTCGACGGGGCAGCCGAGGTCGAGCGAACAGGTCGCGTCGAGATCGGGCATCAGGATGCGTTTGTTCGGGCTCAGGATCTTCGCGGTTTCGCCCATGAAGCGCACGCCGGCGACGACCAGCGTCTGCGCGTCGTGGTCACGGCCGAAGCGGGCCATTTCGAGCGAATCGGCGACACAGCCGCCGGTTTCGTCGGCGAGTTCCTGCAACTCGGCGTCGACGTAGTAGTGCGCGACCAGCACGGCCTTTTCACGCACGAGCAATGCCTTGATGCGCGCTTTCAGCGCGGCCCGCTCTTCGGCGGACGGTGCATCGGGCACCTTGGCCCATGCCTGCCCTACCCCGCATACGGTCCCTGCTGCAACGGGCCGGTCGTACTCGACGGGTTTGATCGTCGATTGCATCTCCATATCTCCTGTCGACCCGAGTTGGCGCTTTAGCGCTTACTCGGGTCCCATGCTTCGCGGTCGATCAGAGTTAGCACTTCAACGCCCACTCCGATCCCATCCCCTGCGTTCGCCCCGGAGCAACACTTCCACGCTGCCCCAAGCCTCATACCAATCCGGCCCTGCCGAACACCGTTCAAAAACCGGCGGACCAAATAAAAAACCCCGCCAACGCGGGGTTTTTGACGTTCTTAGATTCTAATCGATTTCGAATCAGGCGTAGCGGCGCAGGCGCGTCGCAAATTCCTGCAGCGCCTTGATGCCGCTTTGTTCTGCGCGATGGCACCAATCCTGCAATTGCGCGAGAAGCTGTTCGCGCGATGCGGTCGAACGATCCCAGATCGCGGCGAGATCCTGGCGCAGCTGGAAGTAGGTTTGCAGCTTCTGGCTGTTCGCGAAGATTTCCGGCAGCAGCTTCTTCTGCGGCTCGTCGAGGCCGTCGGCGTCCTTGTGGAACCACTTGCGCGCGCCGCGCATCATCTGGTACTTCTCGCCGCCGATTTCCTTCAGGTGCGCGAGCTCCTGGCGGTACGCACGCTTCACGGCCTTGCCGTAGCGCGCCATCACTTCGTAGCGGTTCGACAGCACGGCCTGCAGCGTTTCCTGGTCGAGCACCGTCTTCGGCTTGTTCAGGCGCGGCGTCGGCGCGACCTTCTTCACCTTCGCGAGACCGAACGCCGACATGATGCGGATGTACATCCAGCCGATGTCGAACTCGTACCACTTGTTCGACAGCTTCGCCGACGTCGCGAACGTGTGGTGGTTGTTGTGCAGTTCTTCGCCGCCGATCACGATGCCCCACGGGAACAGGTTCGTGCTCGCGTCGGCCGAGTTGAAGTTGCGATAGCCCCAGAAGTGACCGAAGCCGTTGACGACGCCGGCCGCCCAGAACGGAATCCAGACCATCTGCACGGCCCACACGGTCAGGCCGATCACGCCGAACAGCGCGACGTCGATCACCATCATCAGGCTGATGCCGAGAATCGGGTACTTCGAATAGACGTTGCGCTCGACCCAGTCGCTCGGCGTGCCGTGGCCGAACTTGCGCATCGTCTCTTCGTTCTTCGCTTCCGCGCGATACAGCTCGGCGCCTTCGAGGAACACCTTCCAGATGCCGCGCGTCTGCGGGCTGTGCGGATCTTCCTCGGTCTCGCACTTCGCGTGGTGCTTGCGGTGAATCGCGGCCCACTGGCCGGTCAGCATGCCGGTCGTCATCCACAGCCAGAGGCGGAAGAAGTGGCTCGCGATCGGATGCAGCTCAAGCGCGCGGTGCGCCTGGCAGCGGTGCAGGTAGACCGTCACGCCGATGATCGTGACGTGCGTGACGGCGAGCGCGAACAGCGCGACCTGCCACCACGAAAAATGCAGGAGCCCGTGGGAAAGAAAATCGAGCAGGGAATTCAACAAGGCAGTTACCTGTGATGAGAGCGACGCCGGCACGCGCCGAGCGTCAGAAAAATGAAAGCATACCGCGTGTAGACCAGAATTTTACTTCAACCGTTCCAAGTCTTTGTAAAAAATGAACATTTTCTTGCCCTGACGCAACAAACACAGTCCATGGGCGGACTTGGAAAGGCCCGCGATCCGGTTCCGGCCGCGGGGTCGATACGATTGACGACCGGCGCGCGTCATGCCGCCGGTGCGTGCCCGTCCACGGCGCCGTTGCCGGCCGTCACACCTGTGGCGGGAAAGGCGTCGGGCAACCCGACGACGCGCACTTCGCGCTGCGGGAACGGAATCGAAATCCCGTGCTCGCTGAACAGGCGCCAGATGTTCCGGTTCACGCTCGAACGCACGCCGGACGTGCCTTTCGCCGAATCCTCGATCCAGAAACCGAGCTCCAGGTCGATCCCGTCCGCTCCGAAACCCACCAGATACGGGGTCGGAGCAGGCTCAGCCAGCACGCGCGGTACGCCCTTGGCCGCATCGGCGAGCAGCGTGAGCGCGTGCTCGACGTCGCTCGTGTACGCGACCTGCACGGCGACCTTCGCGTAGCCGCGCGTCAGGTACGACGACTGGTTCTGCACGACGTCGGTGATCAGCTTTTCGTTCGGGATCAGCGTCTCGTTGCCGTCGAGGCCGCGCACGACCGTGTAGCGCGTGCGGATCTGCGTGACGACGCCCTGCAGGCCGCCGACGCTGATCGCGTCGCCGAGCCGCAGCGAGCGGTCGAGCAGGATGATGAAGCCCGACACGTAGTTGCTGGCGATCTTCTGCAGCCCGAAACCGAGGCCGACACCCACCGCGCCGCCGAACACGCCGAGCACCGTCACGTCGATGCCGACCAGCGACAGCCCGATCAGGATCGCCGCGAACACGAGCAGCGCGCGGCCGACCCGCGACAGCACGACCTTCAGGTTCGCGTCGAGCGTGCTCGCACGCGTGAGGCGATCCTCGAGCACCGAGCCGAGCCACATCGCGACCATCAGCGTCACGCACACCCACAGCGCGCCGGAGATCACCGACAGCAGCGTGAGATGCGCATTGGCGACACGGAACTGCACGCTGTCGAGCCAGCCGAGCACGTCACGCTGGATGCCGAGCACGGTCAGTACCATCGCGGCCCACACGACGGTCGACACGATCTTCTCGACGATCGACAGCCATGCATGCGTGTGGCCGTCGCGCGCGAACACGCGCCGCGCAAAGAAGAACAGCACGTAGATCAGCCCGATGCCGAACAGCGGCACGAGCGCGAGCGACAGCAGCGACGTCGACATGAACGGGTCGAACGCGAGTTGCGCGCCGCCCACGAACAGGCCGCCGAACAGCGGGAACAACGCGCGCTTCAGGCTTTGCGCGCCCGCGCCGGGCGCCCGTCCGGCCGCCCGGCGGCGCGCGTCGATCCGGCCGTGCACGAAGCGCGCGGCCACCCATGCGAAGCACAGCGCGCCGATGAGGATCGCCGCCTGCCAGATCATCACCGGCTGGTGGAAATCGCGGATGACCAATGCCAGCCGGTGCGACAGCAGGCGGCTCTGCAGATTCTCCATCGTCCGTCCAGCCCGCGTTACTGCGCAGCGCGCCGTTCGAGCACCGCGGCGAAGAAGCCGTCGGTCGCGTGGCGATGCGGCCACAGCGACAGGTAGTCGCCCGTCTCGAGCTCGATGCGCTGGTCGTCCAGCACCTTCTGCGCCGGCACCAGCACGAACTCGGGATGGTCGGCCAGGAACTGTTCGACGATGCGTTCGTTCTCGGCGTCGAGCACGCTGCAGGTCGCGTAGACGAGCCGGCCGCCCTTCTTCACCAGGCGCGCGGCGCTCGCGAGGATCGACGCCTGCTTCGGCGTCAGCTCGTCGATCGCGGTGCGCGTCTGGCGCCACTTCAGGTCCGGGTTGCGGCGCAGCGTGCCGAGGCCGCTGCACGGCGCATCGACCAGCACGCGGTCGATCTTGCCGGCGAGCCGCTTGATCTTCGCGTCGTGTTCGCTGTCGATCAGCACCGGGTTCACGTTCGACAGCCCGCTGCGCGCGAGGCGCGGCTTCAGCTTCGCCAGGCGCTTCTCCGACACGTCGAACGCGTAGAGGCGCCCGGTCGAGCGCATCATCGCGCCCAGCGCGAGCGTCTTGCCGCCCGCGCCCGCGCAGAAATCGACGACCATCTCGCCGCGGCGCGGCGCGACCAGCGAGCACAGCAGCTGGCTGCCTTCGTCCTGCACCTCGATCGCGCCTTCCTCGAACAGCCTCAGGCGCGTCAGCGCCGGCTTGCCGACCACGCGCACGCCGAACGGTGAAAACGGCGTCGCGCCCGCATCGATGCCTTCCGCGCGCAGCCCGTCGATGACCTGGTCACGGCTGGCCTTCTGCACGTTGGCGCGCAGGTCGAGCGGCGCCGGGTAGTTCAGCGCGGCTGCGAGCTGCGCGAGCTCGTCGGCGTCGAAACGGGCCGACAATGCCTGGTGGATCCAGTCGGGCAGGTTCGTGCGGATGCGCACCGGCAGGCTTGCCGGATCGATCTTCGACACGTGCTCGAGCCATGCGGACTCGGTGTCGGACAGGAACGGCTTCAGCGCATTGCGGCCAGCCGTCTGCATCAGGCCGAGCAGCGTGAGGCGTCGCGCAGGCGTGCCCGTGCCGCTCTCGGCGAGATGCGAAAACTCCATCTTGCGGCGCAGCACCGCGAACACGGCCTCGGCGATCACGCCGCGCTCGGCATGCCCGAGCTTCGGATGCGCGCGGAAGAACCGGCTCGTCGTCGCATCGGCGGGGCCGGCGAACTTCAGCACCTCGGCCAACAAAGTCTCGGTCTGGCCGATCAGGAATCCGTGCAGTTTCATACGCCCTCACTCGTTTCGGTATGCGGTTGATCCGCGAAAATCCAGCGCGCCTCTTCCGGCGCCACCACTGCACGGCCGTTCTCGAGGCGCAGACGCCCCTCGATGAACCAGCGCACCGCGCGCGGATACAGCACATGCTCGACCGTCAGCACACGCTGCGCGAGCGCGGCCGCGTCGTCGCCCGCGCGCACGGGCACCGCGCCCTGCGCGACGATCGCGCCGCTGTCGAGTTCGGGAATGACGAAATGCACGCTCGCGCCATGTAGCGCGACCCCCGCGTCGAGCGCCTGCTGGTGCGTGTGGATGCCCTTGAAGCTCGGCAGCAGCGACGGATGGATGTTCAGCAGCCGGCCTTCGTATCGTCTGACGAATGCGGGCGTGAGAATGCGCATGAAGCCGGCGAGGACCACGAGATCGGGCGCGAATCGGTCGATCTCGGCGGCGAGCGCCGCGTCGAAGCTGTCGCGGCCGTCGAACGACCGGTGGTCGACCACCGCCGTCGCCACCCCGTGCGACGCGGCAAATGCCAGGCCGGCCGCGTCGGGCCGGTTGGCGATCACGGCCGCAACCTCGGCCGGCCAGCGTTCCTGCGCGCACGCGCGGACGATGGCCTCCATGTTGCTGCCGCGACCGGAAATCAGGATCACGAGTTTTTTCATCCGCGAATTTTACCATTCGCCCCCGCGTTTCCCCCCTTCTCGGCCGCCGGCCCGCCCGAACGTTTATAATCTTCTGCTTTGCGGCATCCCACCGCCCATTCCCCCGACGCTGCATCCGCTATCGTGAAAGTCTTCCGCGGCCTGCCCAACGCCGAGAGCCGCGCCCCGTGCGCGCTGACGATCGGCAACTTCGACGGTGTCCATCGCGGCCACCAGGCCCTGCTCGCGCGCGTGCGCGCGGCAGCGGACGCACGCGGCCTGCCCGTGTGCGTGATGACGTTCGAACCGCACCCGCGCGAATTCTTCAACCCGGCCGGCGCGCCGCCGCGCATCGCGATGCTGCGCGACAAGCTCGAGGCGCTGCGCGATCACGGCGTCGACCGCGTGGTCGTCGAGCACTTCAACCACACGTTCGCGAGCCAGTCGCCGCAGGCGTTCGTCGAACGCACGCTGGTGAACGGGCTGCACACGCGCTGGATGATGGTCGGCGACGATTTCTGCTACGGCGCGAAACGCGCGGGCACCTTCGACACGCTGCAGGCAGCCGGCGCGCAGTACGGCTTCGAGGTCGAGCAGATGGGTACGGTGGCCGGCAGCGACGGCACGCGCATCTCGAGCTCGGGCGTGCGCGCCGCGCTCACGGCCGGCGATCTCGATGCGGCCGCGCAGGCGCTCGGCCATGGCTATGCGATCAGCGGCCACGTCGCGCACGGGCTGAAGCTCGGCCGCGACCTCGGCTTCCCGACGCTGAACCTGCCGATCGCACACAAGCGGCCGGCGCTCTCGGGCATCTTCGTCGTGCAGGTGCACGGCCTCGGCCCCGCCCCGCTGCCGGGCGTCGCGAGCCTCGGCCTGCGCCCGACCGTCGACGATTCGGGCCGCGTGCTGCTCGAAGTCCACCTGCTCGACTGGCACGGCGATGCCTATGGCAAGCTCATCCGCGTCGAATTCCTGAAGAAGCTGCGCGACGAGGCGAAATTCGACGATCTCGAGGCGCTGTCGCGCGCGATCGCGCTGGACGTCGCGAATGCGCGTGCGTACTTCATCGAACGCGACCGTGCGCCGGGCAGCCGCGCCACGGGCTTCGCGACGTCGGCCACCGACCGAATTAGCTGATCCGGACGGCGGCGCCCCGCGCCGCACCCTCGCGCCGCTCTCTTGCGCGCATCCCCGATTCACGACGCTCGCGCGTCCCCCGAGATTGAGATAGCGATTCCATCATGAGCAACAAGAAAGCCGATTCGAAACCGCAGGCCAAGTATCCGGTCAACCTGCTCGACACGCCGTTCCCGATGCGCGGCGACCTGCCCAAGCGCGAGCCGCAGTGGGTCAAGGAATGGGAAGAGCGCGGCATCTACGAGAAGATCCGCGCGGCCAGCGCCGGCCGGCCGAAGTTCATCCTGCACGACGGCCCGCCGTATGCGAACGGCGACATCCACCTCGGCCACGCCGTCAACAAGATCCTGAAGGACATCGTCGTCAAGTCGCGCAACATGGCCGGCTTCGACGCGCCGTACGTGCCGGGCTGGGATTGCCACGGGATGCCGATCGAGATCCAGATCGAGAAGCAGTTCGGCAAGTCGCTGCCGGCGGCCGAAGTGATGAGCAAGGCGCGCACGTACGCGACCGAGCAGATCGAGAAGCAGAAGGTCGGCTTCAAGCGTCTGGGCGTGCTCGGCGACTGGGCCAACCCGTACAAGACGATGAACTTCGTCAACGAGGCGGAAGAGCTCCGCGCGCTCGGCAAGATCATCGAGAAGGGCTACGTGTATCGCGGGCTGAAGCCGGTGAACTGGTGCTTCGACTGCGGCTCGGCGCTCGCGGAAGCGGAAGTCGAGTACAAGGACCGCACCGATCCGACGATCGACGTGATGTTCGCGTTCGCGGAACCGGAAAAGACCGCGCAGGCGTTCGGCCTGCCGGCGCTGCCGCGCGCCGAAGGCGGCATCGTGATCTGGACCACCACGCCGTGGACGATCCCGGCGAACCAGGCGCTGAACCTCCATCCGGAAATCGTCTACGCGCTGATCGACACCGAGCGCGGGCTGCTGATCATCGCGGAAGAGCGCGTCGAAGCATGCATGACCGACTTCAAGCTGACCGGCCGCGTCGTGGCAACCGCGCCGGGCGTGAAGCTCGCGGGCCTGCGCTTCCACCACCCGCTCGCGTCGGCTCACCCCGGCTACAAGCGCACCGCACCCGTGTACCTCGGCGACTACGTGACGACCGACACGGGTACCGGCGTCGTGCACTCGTCGCCCGCGTACGGCATCGAGGACTTCCAGTCGTGCAAGGCGCACGGGATGACCGACTCGGACATCATCAACCCGGTGATGGGCGACGGCCGCTATATCGAATCGCTGCCGCTGTTCGGCGGCCTGTCGATCTGGGACGCGAACCCGAAGGTCGTCGACGCGCTGAACGCGGCCGGCTCGCTGCTGCGCAGCGAGCACTACAAGCACAGCTACATGCACTGCTGGCGCCACAAGACGGCGATCATCTACCGCGCGACGTCGCAGTGGTTCGCCGGCATGGACATGACACCGCGCGACGGCGGCAAGACGCTGCGCGAAACCGCGCTGGAAGGCATCGACGCGACCGCGTTCTACCCGTCGTGGGGCAAGCAGCGCCTGTTCAGCATGATCGCGAACCGTCCTGACTGGACGCTGTCGCGCCAGCGCCAGTGGGGCGTGCCGATGGCGTTCTTCGTGCACAAGGAAACCGGCGAGCTGCATCCGCGCACGCTCGAGCTGCTCGAGGAAGTCGCGAAGCGCGTCGAGCAGTCGGGCATCGAGGCGTGGCAGACGCTCGACCCGCGCGAGCTGATCGGCGACGACGCGAACCTGTACGAAAAGAACCGCGACACGCTCGACGTGTGGTTCGATTCGGGCACGACGCACTGGCACGTGCTGCGCGGCTCGCACAAGGATCAGCTGCAGTTCCCGGCCGACCTCTACCTCGAAGGCTCGGACCAGCACCGCGGCTGGTTCCACTCGTCGCTGCTCACGGCGTCGATGATCGACGGCCGCGCGCCGTACAAGGGCCTGCTCACGCACGGCTTCACGGTCGACGGCGAAGGCCGCAAGATGAGCAAGTCGCTCGGCAACGGCATCGACCCGCACGAAGTCGCGAACCGTCTCGGCGCGGAAATCATCCGCCTGTGGATCGCGTCGACCGACTACTCGGGCGAGCTCGCGATCTCCGAGGAAATCCTGAAGCGCGTGACCGAAGGCTATCGCCGCATCCGCAACACGCTGCGTTTCCTGCTCGCGAACCTGTCGGACTTCGACTTCGCGCAGCACGCGGTGCCGGTCGACGAATGGCTCGAGATCGACCGCTATGCGGTCGCGTTCTCGCAGCAGCTTCAGACTGAGCTGCTCGGCCACTACGAGAAGTACGAATTCCATCCGGTCGTCGCGAAGCTGCAGACGTACTGCTCCGAAGATCTCGGCGGCTTCTACCTCGACGTGCTGAAGGACCGCCTGTACACGAGCGCGGCCGATTCGCGCGCACGCCGCTCCGCGCAGACGGCGCTGTACCACCTGACGCACGGCCTGCTGCGCGTGCTCGCACCGTTCCTGTCGTTCACGGCGGAAGAAGCGTGGAAGGTGTTCCAGCCGGCCAGCGACACGATCTTCACGGAAACCTACTACGCGTATCCGGAAGTCGACGGCTCGGCCGCGCTGATCGAGAAGTGGGCGCTGCTGCGCGAGGTGCGCGGCAACGTGACGAAGGCGCTCGAGGAAGCACGCACCGCGAACCGCATCGGTTCGTCGCTGCAGGCCGAAGTCGCGGTGCACGCGAGCGGCGCACGCTACGACGCGCTCACGAGCCTCGGCGACGATCTGAAGTTCGTGCTGATCACGTCGGCCGCGACGGTCGTCAAGGTCGACGATGAAGCGCAGGAAAGCGTCGACGTGGCTGCGTCGAAGTACCAGAAGTGCGAGCGCTGCTGGCACTACCGCGAAGATGTCGGCGCGCATGCCGATCATCCGACGCTGTGCGGCCGCTGCTTCTCCAACCTGTTCGAAAACGGCGAAATCCGGAGCGCTGCTTAACCATGGCGAAAACCCTGTCGAAGCCAGCCAGCGGCGCGCTTGCGCCCTGGCTCGGCATTTCGCTGATCGTGATCCTGTTCGACCAGTTGTCGAAGATCGCGATCCTGAAGACGTTCGCGTACGGCGCGCAGCACGAGTTGACGTCGTTCTTCAACCTCGTGCTGGTGTACAACCGCGGCGCCGCGTTCGGCTTCCTGTCGACCGCAGGCGGCTGGCAGCGCTGGGCGTTCACCGCGCTCGGCATCGCCGCGACGCTCGTGATCTGCTTCCTGCTGAAGCGTCACGGCCAGCAGCGGCTGTTCAGCCTGTCGCTCGCGATGATCCTCGGCGGCGCACTCGGCAACGTGATCGACCGGCTCGTCTACGGCCACGTGATCGACTTCCTCGATTTCCATCTCGGCGCCTGGCACTTCCCGGCGTTCAACCTCGCCGATTCCGCGATCACGGTCGGCGCGGTGCTGCTGATCTACGACGAACTGCGTCGCGTGCGCGGCTCGCGCTAAACGCGCATACTCGGCGTCGACGGCCGGCTTCGCGCCGGCCGTTCCGTTTGACCCTTGGAGGCCTGAGTTGGCACACGCAGAACTCGCAGGAAAACACCTCGTTCTCGGCCTGACGGGCGGCATCGCCTGCTACAAGATCGCCGAGCTCACGCGGCTGCTCGTGAAGGCCGGCGCGACCGTGCAGGTCGCGATGACCGAAGCCGCCACCCAGTTCATCACGCCCGTCACGATGCAGGCGCTGTCGGGCCGCCCCGTCTACACGAGCCAGTGGGACGCGCGCGTCGACAACAACATGGCGCACATCGACCTGTCGCGCGAAGCCGATGCGATCGTGATCGCGCCCGCGTCGA
Source organism: Burkholderia sp. Tr-20390 (assembly GCF_017104595.1). Taxonomy (NCBI): domain Bacteria; kingdom Pseudomonadati; phylum Pseudomonadota; class Betaproteobacteria; order Burkholderiales; family Burkholderiaceae; genus Burkholderia; species Burkholderia sp. Tr-20390. The sequence goes on from NZ_JAAGPC010000097.1 coordinate 25,990, forward strand.
CGGATTTCCTCGCGAAGCTCGCGCACGGGTTCGCGGACGATTTGCTGTCGACGCTGTGCGTCGCGCGCGATTGCCCGCTGCTCGTCGTTCCCGCGATGAACCGCCAGATGTGGCAGAACCCGGCCACGCAGCGCAACGCCGCGCAACTGCGCGCGGATGGTGTATCGGTACTCGGCCCGGATTCGGGCGCGCAGGCGTGCGGCGAAGTCGGCGACGGCCGCATGCTCGAGCCCGAGGCGATCTACGAAGCGATCGTCGCGCACTTCGCGGCGAAGGTGCTCGCGCACCGGCGCGTGCTGATCACGGCCGGCCCGACGTTCGAACCGCTCGACCCGGTGCGCGGCCTCACGAACCGCTCGAGCGGCAAGATGGGCTTCGCGCTCGCGCGCGCCGCGCAGCAGGCCGGCGCCGACGTGCATCTCGTCGCGGGGCCGGTGGCGCTCGACACGCCGTGGGGCGTCTACCGCCAGGACGTGCAGACGGCGCAGCAGATGTACGACGCGGTCATGCATGCGGTCGCCGATGCCGACATCTTCATCGCGGTGGCTGCCGTCGCCGACTGGCGCGTCGCCCAGCCGGCCGAGCACAAGATGAAGAAGACGGCCGACCGCAAGATGCCCGAGCTCGCGTTCGTCGAGAACCCCGACATCCTCGCATCGGTCGCGGCGCTGCCCGATCCGCCGTTTTGCGTCGGCTTCGCGGCCGAAAGCGGCGACCTCGACGTGCACGGCGACGAGAAGCGCAAGCGCAAGAACGTGCCGCTGCTGGTCGGCAACCTCGGCCCGCTAACGTTCGGTCGCGACGACAACGAAGTCGTGCTGTTCGAGGCCGCCGGCCTCACGCGCCTGCCGCGCGCACCGAAGGACGAACTCGCGCACACGCTCGTCGCGGAAATCGCGAAGCGCCTGCCCGACAACCGCCTGATCTGATCTCCCGCGCGGCGGCCGTTGCCGCCGCGCCCTTCCCGACTCATCCGACGACCGCATGAAACTCGACCTGAAGATTCTCGACGCGCGCATGCGCGACTACCTGCCCGCCTACGCAACCACCGGCAGCGCGGGCCTCGACCTGCGTGCGTGCCTCGATGCACCGGTCACGCTGCAGCCCGGCGAGACGACGCTCGTGCCGACCGGCCTCGCGATCCATCTCGCCGATCCCGGCTACGCGGCGCTGATCCTGCCGCGCTCGGGCCTCGGCCACAAGCACGGCATCGTGCTCGGCAACCTCGTCGGCCTGATCGATTCCGACTACCAGGGCCAGCTGATGGTCTCGACGTGGAACCGCGGCCAGACCGAGTTCGTGCTGAATCCGTTCGAGCGGCTCGCCCAGCTCGTGATCGTGCCGGTCGTGCAGGCGCAGTTCAACATCGTCGACGACTTCGCGCAAAGCGATCGTGGCGAGGGCGGCTTCGGCAGCACCGGCCGCCACTGAACGACGCAACGAAAAAAGGGGCCTCGCGGCCCCTTTTTCCATTCCTTCGCCGTCATTCCTCGACGGATTGTGCGATCCGCGCGGGCGCCAGGTCGCGCTGCCGCGATTGCGCCACGATCGCATAGATCACCATCGCGACCAGCACGCCGAGCAGCACGGCCGACGAGCCGATCGTGCCGAGCGCGAGGCCGCCCTTCGCCACCGGCTTCGTCAACAGGTCGCCGACCGTCGCGCCGAACGGGCGCGTGAGCACGAACGCGGCCCAGAACAGCAGCACGCCGGAGATCCGCGTGAAATAGTGCGCCAGCACGATCACCGCGAGCAGCCCGCCGATCAGCAGCGCGCCGCCACCGAAGCCGAGCCCCGAACTGTCCGCGAGGAAGTCACCGAGGGCCGTGCCGAGCGTGTTCGAGAACAGGATCGCGATCCAGTACAGCAGTTCGACCTTGCGCGTGCGGATCAGGTCGACCGACAGCGATTCGCCGCTGAGGCGCCACACGGCGAAGATCGCCAGCAGGATCGCGACGAGAATCGACGAGCCGGCCGCATAGCCGAGGCCGAGCGTGCGATCCATGAAGTCGGACATCGTCGTGCCGGCCGTACTCGTCGCGACGATCACGGCCCAGTAGATCGCCGGGCGATAGCGTGTCGTCCTGAGCTGCGCGCCCAGTGTCACGAGAAAGAAGCCGAACAGCAGGATGGAGCTCACCGCGTAGCCGACGTTCAGCGTCATCGACAGCAGGTCGCCGCCGGTTTCGCCGAGCGTCGTCGCGCAGATCTTCATGATCCAGAACGCGAGCGTGATTTCGGGAAGTTTGTTCATTCGAACCCCTTTTGCAGGAAAGCGGCAGGCCGGCGCGTGCCGGCCTGCCTTGCAGACAGGATCGAATGTAGTCGCCGCAGGCTTAACGCAACCTTAGCGAACGGGGAATCGGTGGGGCAGCCGCGCCCTGACCCTCAACGCGCGTGCTGGTGCCGGTAATGCAGCGCGTACGCGAGCGTGAGCAGCACAACGAACACGACGCCGACCACCATCGTCATCCGGAATTCGCGCGTGAACGCAGTCGTGAACAGGATCGCCGCGACGAGGCCCGCGCCGAGCAGGCTGCCGAACGGGTGTCCCCACATCCGGAACGCGAGCGCGGGGCCGCGATAGCGCGCACGGAAGCGCAGGTGCGTGACGAAGATCATCAGCCACGTGAACAGTGCGCCGAACATCGCGATCGCCATCATCACGGTGAAAGCGGTGTCGGGCGCCAGCGCGACCAGCACGGCCGCAACCGCGACGCCGCTCGTCGAGATCCACAGCGCCGCGCGCGGCACGCCGTTCGTGCCGAGCCGGCCGAACACCGCGGGCGCGAGCCGCGCACGCGACAGGCTGAACATCATCCGCGTCGTCACGTACAGCTGGCTGTTCATCGCCGACAGCGCCGCGATCAACAGCACGAAGTTGATCACGCCTGCCGCGTACGGCACATGAGTCGCGGCCATCACCTTCACGAACGGGCTTTCGTCGGTGCCGGCCTGCGTCCACGGCACGATCGCGAGCATCAGCGACAGCGTCAGCAGGTAGAACAGCACGAGCCGGAACACGGTCGAGCGGAACGCACGCGTGACCGCGTGCTGCGGATCGCGCGCCTCGCCGGCCGCGATCGCGACGGCTTCGATGCTCATGTAGCTGAAGATCGCGACGATCACCGCGACCCAGGTGCCCCACGGCCCCTTCGGCATGAAGCCGCCGTGCGCGGTGTAGTTCGCGAAACCGACGCCCGATGCGGCCGGCGCCGACCACACGAGATAGGCGCCGAGCACGATGAACACGACGATCGCCGCGATCTTCAGCAGCGAGAACGCGTATTCGACCGTGCCGTACAGCGTGACGCTCGCGAGGTTCACGGCGATCAGCAGCGCGGAGAAGCCGATCACCCAGTACCAGCCGGGCACCGCCGGGAACCAGTACTTCATGAACACGGCGATCGCGCTGATCTCGGTGCCGATCGCGAACACGACCGCGAACCAGTACGCATAGCGCACCAGGAAACCCGCCAGCGGGCCGACATAGTGCTCGGCATACGCGCCGAACGAGCCGGCCGTCGGATGGGCGACCGTCATTTCCGCGAGCGCGCCCATCAGCAGCAGCGCGATCAGCGCGCCGATCGCATACGAGACCAGCACGCTCGGGCCGGCGAGCCCGATCGCGAACCCGCTGCCGAGGAACAGCCCCGTGCCGATCGCGCCGCCGATCGCGATCATCGCCATCTGCCCAGACGTCAGCGCATGGCGCAAACCCTGTTCGCGCGCGACGATGTCGTCGAACGTCCGTTGTTGTTGTGTCACTGCGTTGCCACTCCCCTGCACCACCATCGCGCCGCCGGCGCCAGATAAAACGAAACGGCGCGGAAAACATCCCGCGCCGTTCGCATGAACTACCCGATTATCGCTTACTCGACTTCGACCGCCTCTTCGTTCGGCTTGTGCGGCGGGTTCCCGAGCTTGTCGAACGACAACTGCACCTTGTCGCCTTCGTCGACGTCGACCGTCACGTGACCGCCGTTCAACAGCTTGCCGAACAGCAGTTCGTCGGCCAGCGCACGGCGGATCGTGTCCTGGATCAGCCGCTGCATCGGCCGCGCGCCCATCAGCGGGTCGAAGCCGTGCTTCGCGAGATGCTTGCGCAACGCGTCGGTGAAGAGCGCGTCGACCTTCTTCTCGTGCAGCTGTTCCTCGAGCTGGATCAGGAACTTGTCGACCACGCGCATGATGATTTCCTCATCGAGCGAGCGGAAGCTGATGATCGAATCCAGCCGGTTGCGGAACTCCGGCGTGAACAGGCGCTTGATGTCGGTCATCTCGTCGCCCGTTTCACGGCGCGTCGTGAAGCCGATCGTCGCCTTCTGCATCGACTCGGCGCCCGCGTTCGTCGTCATGATGATGATGACGTTGCGGAAATCCGCCTTGCGGCCGTTGTTGTCCGTCAGCGTGCCGTGATCCATCACCTGCAGCAGCACGTTGAAGATGTCCGGATGCGCCTTCTCGATTTCGTCGAGCAGCAGCACGCAGTGCGGCTTCTTCGTGACGGCTTCGGTCAGCAGGCCGCCCTGGTCGAACCCGACGTAGCCCGGCGGCGCGCCGATCAGGCGGCTCACCGCGTGACGCTCCATGTATTCCGACATGTCGAAGCGGATCAGCTCGATGCCGAGCGTGAACGCGAGCTGGCGCGCCACCTCGGTCTTGCCGACGCCCGTCGGGCCGGAGAACAGGAACGCGCCGATCGGCTTGTCCATCTTGCCGAGGCCCGCGCGCGCCATCTTGATCGAGGCAGCCAGCGCATCGATCGCCGGATCCTGGCCGAACACGACGCTCTTCAGGTCGCGGTCGAGCGTCTGCAGCTTGCTGCGATCGTCCTGCGATACGCTCTGCGGCGGCACGCGCGCGATCTTCGAGATGATTTCCTCGATCTCGCTCTTGCCGATCGTCTTCTTCTGCTTCGACTTCGGCAGGATGCGCTGGGCGGCGCCCGCTTCGTCGATCACGTCGATCGCCTTGTCCGGCAGGTGACGGTCGGTGATGAAGCGCGCCGACAGTTCGGCCGCGGCCGACAGCGCACCCGACGAATACTTGACGCCGTGATGCTCCTCGAAGCGCGACTTCAGCCCGCGCAGGATCGCGACCGTCTGCTCGACGGTCGGCTCCGTCACGTCGACCTTCTGGAAGCGCCGCGACAGGGCCGCGTCCTTCTCGAAGATGCCGCGATACTCGGTGAACGTGGTCGCGCCGATGCACTTGAGCACGCCCGACGACAGCGCCGGCTTCAACAGGTTCGACGCATCGAGCGTGCCGCCCGACGCGGCGCCCGCGCCGATCAGCGTATGGATCTCGTCGATGAACAGGATCGCGTGCGGACGCTCCTTCAGCTCCTTCAGCACCGTCTTCAGACGTTGCTCGAAGTCGCCGCGGTACTTGGTGCCCGCGAGCAACGCGCCCATGTCGAGCGAGTAGACCTGCGCGTTCGCGAGGATGTCCGGCACTTCGCCGCGCGTGATGCGATAGGCGAGCCCTTCCGCGATCGCGGTCTTGCCGACGCCGGCCTCGCCGACGAGCAGCGGATTGTTCTTGCGGCGGCGGCACAGCACCTGGACCACGCGCTCGACCTCGGGCTCGCGACCGATCAGCGGATCGATGCGGCCGTCCTTCGCCATCTGGTTCAGGTTCTGCGTGAATTGCGCGAGCGGGGTTTCCTTCTGCGCATTCGCGTCTTCGCCTTCCGCGTTCGCGTCGGCCGACTTCGCGGCTTCGCCGCTGTTCGTCTTCGCGATGCCGTGCGAAATGAAGTTCACGACGTCGAGGCGCGTGACGCCCTGCTGCTGCAGGTAGTACACGGCATGCGAATCCTTCTCGCCGAAGATCGCGACCAGCACGTTCGCGCCGGTCACTTCCTTCTTGCCGTTCGACGTCGACTGGACGTGCATGATCGCGCGCTGGATCACGCGCTGGAAACCGAGCGTCGGCTGGGTATCGACATCGTCGGTACCCGGGACGGTAGGTGTGTTGTCGTGGATGAAATTGCGCAGGTTCTGACGCAAGTCCTCGATGTTTGCCGCGCACGCGCGCAACACCTCGGCTGCCGTCGGATTATCCAGCAGAGCCAGCAGCAAATGCTCGACCGTAATGAACTCATGGCGCGCCTGGCGTGCTTCCATGAACGCCATGTGCAGGCTGACTTCCAATTCCTGGGCAATCATGCTTCCTCCATCACGCACTGCAGCGGATGCCCGGCCTGCCGCGCATGGGTAACGACTTGCTCAACCTTGGTCGACGCGATGTCCCGCGTATAGACCCCACAAACCCCTCGCCCTTCGCGATGGACCTTCAGCATGATCTGCGTGGCCGTCTCGCGATCCTTCTTGAAATACTCCTGGACCACCATCACGACGAATTCCATCGGCGTGAAGTCGTCGTTCAGCAGCACCACCTTGTACATCGAAGGCGGCTTGAGCTTCTGCTGCTTGCGTTCCAGGACGGTGCTGTCCTGCTTGTCCGGGATAATCGCCATACACCCATTCTAAACAACTCGGACAGGCCCGCAATCCTGCCATTACCCGACCGACCGGCCGGCGCCCTCCCCGGAATCCCGGAACACGCGATCTTCTTCGTGCCATACGAAAGCCGGCTGCGGTGCCGGCTTTCACGCGTGGCGCGGAACACGAACCGTCAGGGGAACCGCACCGGAACGTCGTGTCCGCATCCAGTATCCCACAAGCCGGGACGACTCGAACGCGTGTCACTCGAGCCTGGTATATGAGCCGATTATGCGGCTTTTCAAGACCTCGCGCTTGGCCGCGTGCTGCCAAGCAAAGCCGGAAAAACCCTGAAAATGGGTTCTTTACAACGTCCCTCTAAACGTCTAAAAATTCCACTTGACACTCCAATAAAGAGCGCCAACAATCAAGCTGGCACTTTTTTCAATTTGCCGGTTGGCAAAATGAAAGAGGCCGAGGTGAGCTTGTGAGGGGGGAACGGCTGCGTTTTTCAGGTCGTTTAGCTTTTCGAGCGTGCTCGTGGTAAGTAGCAGCGACTGTGTGACAGGGGAAGTAGGAAATGGCAACTGGTATCGTTAAGTGGTTCAACGACGCGAAGGGCTTCGGTTTCATCACTCCCGATGAGGGCGGTGAGGATCTGTTTGCGCACTTCTCGGCTATCACCATGAATGGCTTCAAGACGCTGAAGGAAGGCCAGAAGGTGAGCTTTGACGTCGTTCAAGGACCGAAGGGCAAGCAAGCGTCGAACATCCAGGCCGCATAAGGCATCGGATATCAGACGAAGAAACCCGGCGCATGGTTTGCGCCGGGTTTCTTTATTTGAGGCCGGCCAATCGATAATCGATTGGCCGGCCTTTTCGTTCAATCCCGATAATTGAACACACATTGTCTTGTCACGCGCGCAGATCGGATACTCATCCCGCGCGTGAAACATAATCACCGCCTCGTTACACGACCTTCAGCGTGCCCATCATGCCGAGATCCTCGTGTTCGAGAATGTGGCAATGAAACATGCGCTCTCCAGGCATGTCTTGCGTGACGAGAATCGTCACGGTTTCGCCGCTGCGCACGTTCACCGTATCGCGCCATGCACGGAACGGTTCGCTCGTGCGCGAACCGCCCGATTCGCGCTCGATCACCTGGAACTGCGTGCCATGCAGGTGGAACGGGTGATCCATGTCGGTGCCATTGCGGATCGTCCAGCGCTCGACGTCGCCACGGCGGCTCGTCAGCGTCGCGCGATGCGGCGCGTAGGTGTCGCCGTTGATCGTGAAGCGCATGCCCGCCGGACGGCCGTGCGCCGCGCCCTTCATCATCGCGTCCATGTCCATCTCTTCGCCGAACTCGACCGTCTTGTGCGCGACCGGCTCGCCCAGCGACGGCACCGCGCGCAGGGTCGCCGGCAGCGCACGTGCGGCGGCCGGCGCGAATGCGACGTCGGCCAGCGCCAGCGCCGGATCGGGCGGCAGGCTGCCGTGTCCGTCATCGTGCGACATCGACATCTTGCGGCGGTCGTATTCGGCCGCCTGCAGCACGGCGCGCGACGCCCGGTCGCCGGCGCGGACCAGCAGCTCCGCCCGTTCTCCCGGCGCGATCAACAGCGACGTGACGCGGCGCGGCGCGTCAAACAGGCCGCCGTCGGTGCCCGCATGCTCGAACGCGCGGCCGTCGTCGAACGCGACGCGCAAATAGCGCGCGCTGCACGCGTTCCACACGCGCCAGCGCTCGTCGCCCGCGACGTCGATCCGCGGCCGGCGGGCGCCGTTGACCAGCACGAACTGGCCCTCGCGGCCGTTCATCCAGTCCATCATGTCGTTCGGTGCAATCGTGCCATCGCGCGCAGCTTCGAGCCGACTTGCTCGATCTGGTGCTCGGCCGTCAGGCGGCGGCGCGACTGCAGCGTCGGCGCACCTGCCTTGTTCTCGAGAATGAAGCTCTTCGCGTACTCGCCCGTCTGG
>NZ_JAAGPC010000098.1:0-33312 GCF_017104595.1 Burkholderia sp. Tr-20390
TGCCGCGCGCCGCATACGGCGGCAGCCAGGTTCGGGGAGAAGTGGCGTTCACGATCGAATCTCTTGCGGGTAAAGCATCAGCATGCGGCCAGACCTTTCGCGGACCAACCATCGATTGCCCATATCGAAACCGCACCGACGCATAAGCGTCGATCGCGGCGTCGAAGCGGCTCCGCTCAACTGCCGCCGGCCGTCGCCGGATCGTCGAAGAAGTAGTCGCGCCACGACTTCGGTTCGTTGCGGATCGCGCCGGTGCGATGCATGAACTGCGCGAGCGCGAGCGTGTTCTGCGGCGCGGTCTTGAACTGCACCTGCGGATTGCGCAGGATCTTCAGCAGCAGCGCGCGATCGATCTTCGATGCGTTCACGCGGATATAGGTATCGGCCGCGCGCTCGGGATCGGCCGCGATCTGGCGCGCGGCATCGGCCAGCGCGGCAACGAATGCGCGATAGGTCTTCGGGTTGTCGTCGCGGAATTTCTCGGTGGCATACAGCACCGTCGCGGAGCTCGGGCCGCCGAGCACGTCATAGGAATTCAGCACGATGTGCGCATTCGGGTTGCCGGCGAGTTCCTGCTCCTGAAACGGCGGATTGCCGAAGTGGCCGGTAATCACGCTGCTGTTCGCCAGAATGGCAGCCGTCGCGTCCGGATGCGGAATCGCCTGCGTGAGTGCGTCGAGCTTGTCGAACTGCTTGTCGCCCCACTGCTTCGCGGCCGCGTACTGCAGCACGCGCGACTGCACCGACACGCCGACCGCCGGCACCGCGATGCGGTCCTTCGTGCCCAGGTCGGCGATCGTCTTCACGTTCGGGTTGCTGCTGACGAGGTAGTACGGGAAATTGCCGAGCGACGCGACGCCCTTCACGTTCTGCCGGCCACGCGTGCGGTCCCACACGGTCAGCAGCGGCCCGACGCCCGCGCCCGCGATGTCGACCGCGCCGGACAACAGCGCGTCGTTCACGGCCGCGCCGCCCGACAGCCGGACCCAGTCGACCTTGATGTCGAGGCCGGCCTTGCGCCCTTCCTTTTCGATCAACTGCTGGTCGCGCGCGACGTTCAGCATCAGGTAGACGACGCCGAACTGCTCGGCGATGCGGATGCGGCCTTCCGCGTGCGCGGCTTGCGGGGCGAGCGCGCCGGCGAACGCAAGCGCTGCGGTCAGTGCGGCCGCCAGCGCGCGGCGCGCCGGCAAAAACGAAAACGACATCGGAACTCCAGTCAGGATGGGGCGGAAGATTGACGCGGCACGCGGCTCAGAAAGGCGCGTCGCCTTCGATCGTCGTGCGGTACAGTTTGCGGCGCAGGTGGTCGGGCGTGCCGGCGGCGAGATGCATCAGCGAACGGTTGTCCCAGAACACGAGATCGTGCTCGCGCCATGGGTGCCGGTACACATGCTCGGCACGCACGCTGTGTGCGAACAGCTCGTCGAGCAGCGCGCGGCTTTCGTCGTCGGGCAGCCCGACGATGCGCGTCGTGAAATGCTCGCTGACGAACAGCGCCTTGCGGCCCGTTTCCGGATGCGTGCGCACGACCGGATGCACGACCGCGGCAACCTGCGCGATCTGCTCGGGCGACAGGTTCGGCCGCCACGGACTGCGCGCCTGCAGCTCCGCATAGCGTGCGAGATACGTATGCTCGGCGCGCCGCCCTTCCACCGCGCGGCGCAGATGGGCCGGCAGCGTGTCCCACGCCAGATGCATGTTCGCGAACAGCGTGTCGCCGCCTTCGGCCGGCAGTTCCTGCGCATGCAGCAGCGAGCCGAGGCTCGGCTTTTCCTTGTACGACAGGTCGGAGTGCCAGAAATGGCCCGCGTCGCCGAGCCCGATCGGCTTGCCGTTCTCGACGACGTTCGACACGATCAGCACCTCCGGGTGGCCGGCGAGCGCGAACTGGTGCAGCACGTGGATCTGCAGCGGGCCGAAGCGGCGGCTGAACGCGATGTGCTCGTCCGGCGTGATGCGCTGGTCGCGAAACACCAGCACGTGATGGTCGAGATGCGCGCGATGAATGCGCGCGAAGTCGCCAGCGTCGAGCGGTTGCGACAGGTCGAGGCCGACCACTTCGGCACCGAGCGGCGCATCGAACGGCACGATGTCGAAATGCTGCGCCGCAACGCGCGGCCGCGACGCGGGCGGATGCCCGGCGCAAAGCGATGCGTCGTCGCGGATGGCGGTAGTCGTCACGGCACGGCTCCTGATTCGGTCAAAACGCGAATCTACGAGTGCGTGCCGGACGGCGTCAACGAAGCGATTCCGATACGTTTATCTGCTGCGCTGATAAAGATCGCTGCTCCCGCATACGGCGCGGCGGCGGGCGGCGGGCTCACGTGCGAAGACGGCCGATCGCGGCGGCCGTCGCGATTCCGTCGACGGGTCGGGTACGTGCACGGCGCCTTCAGGACATTCGCGTGCTGGGCTCGGCTACGACTCGGATGGCGCGTTCGGACATGCATTCAAGCGCATCGTGGGCTGCTCGCCCCGCGCGTATCGCCATGACTTTGCGAGTGAGTCGGGCGGAGTCGGGCGGATAACAGGCCGTTGAAATACCGCTCGGTCGGATGCGGGTCCGATCCCGCATTTCGCGACGATCACCGCGAGGCTTTCGATTGCAGTTCGATTGCCGCATTCCGACACGTATCAATGGCGTTGGGCGCCTGAGGGCGTCCATTTCAATGCATGACGCGCCCGACGGACGCAATGCGGCAAACGAGCTCAATCGACGCGCCGTGAAAATGCGCTTCAACGCACCAGTCGGAAATTCGCGGATCGTTTGCCGCTGCAGCTTTTGTGAAGTGTGGTGACAATATCAGATCGAGAATCGATTGATATTGAGAGCGCGTGCAGACCGTTGGTCAACGGTCTGCACTGAACGAATGTGCCGTCTATTGGAATAGTGGAAAAGTGGGCGGCCCTCGGAACAAGGTGTGTATTGAAACAAAATCCCGCGCCGCTGATAACTGACAACATTGACAGGGATTGTTCCAGTTTGAGTGGCTACCGAGCCGACGACAGCACCGCCCGTTTGAAAATGAGCGGATGATCCTTTACGCGTGACGCCATTTGGCCAATGTGGGCAGTTCGCGCTCGGTGGCCGGATCATCCAGCCGGATCCAGCTATAAAACGTGCCGTGCCATCCCGGAACGGGCAGCGGGGCCGCACGGCGAATGTCCGCGAGGCCCGGCCGATAGGCCTGAAATGGCCAGAATAGCGGCATGATGCGGCGCGCTTCCATGTCTTGGCGCAATTCGGCCGGTCCGCCCGCGTCGGACACGATATCGCAGTGGAACGCCCAGTCCTCTTCGCTCCAGGCGAGAAATACACTGGGCGCGCCGACGGCATCGAACATCAGCACCGCGTCCTGATTGGGGCGCCAGTAGTATTCGACGATGCCTTCCCGCGCGGCCACCTCATCGATCAGCTTGACGATCCGTGGATCCCGGTAGGTCGCTCCCGCTTCATGCAGGCTGATGTGCCCGCGGGCCGCGCAGCACTTGCGTTTCGCGTCGTCCAGCGCGCTCGCCAGCTTGCGCGCCATCTCGACGTCGGTTTTCTTCAGATAGCAATCGATCAGTCCCGCGTTGAACGCGGCCACCGCCTCGCGCTCGTCGGCGATGCCGGTGAGCAGGATTTTCATGCAGTTCGCGTTGCGGATGGAGGTCAGGAACTGGATGCCGTCGACCTCCGGCATCGAATAGTCGACGACCACCGCACCCACCGCCTCGAATCGGGCAGGATCGGCGAGCGCATCCTCGCCGATCGCATTCCCGCCGGTTTTCTCCGCGCCGAAATAGTCCGCGGCCGTGGGGGGTGTCTCCGCGTCACGCGACGACACGAAGTCGAGCGCGGCCCGGGGGTGGGAAAAAAAGTGGTTCAGGCGTTCGTCCGGAAATGCGCCCCGCAGCGCCTGCAGGAAATCCGGATTGTCGTCGACAAATACCACGGACACGGGGTAAAGCACCGGCTGCCTGACGAAGGGTTGCATAAGGGTCTCGATAAATCAGCAAAAGAAAATGCGGCAACGGAGACGCTTTGCCGCGAATGATTATCGCGGCAATTATCCGGCGAAAGTGCGACGCACATCAACTGCTCTTCATCCGCTAATTCGGCACGTTTCGACTGCACCGCTCCGCGGAATTGCACGGGGAGAATCGGGCCATTCCTTCTCGTTGAAGGAATGCGCCGCTACCGCCAGTAGCGATTCAAGGAGTTATCCATGTTGACGCGAGACGCGATTCTTCACGTCCTTTCCAACGAAACGGCCCATATTTCCGAGAAAACCTTCCACCATGTGGTGGACATTTACCTCAAGGATTCCAATGCCTTCATGAATACCTATTTCGCACGCTATTTCGAATGGCAGGGCGTGTGCCGTGAACGCTGGTTTCACGAATGCATCCACAACAACCTGATGGGGGCCGGCGGGGCATTCGTGACGAAGCGCGCGCATCAGGAATACGTCCATGAGACGTTTCCGTTCCAGCGCGTCGATTGCTTTCTCAATACGTTCGAGGTCCGGCAATGTTCGGCCTACCTGCTGTTTCGCTTCTACGTGGACGGGCGGCAGGTGTCGCTGGGGTATCAGCAAATCGTGTTTGCCGGTTCCGACAAGCGGATCCGCCGGTTTCCGCCGGGCATCATCGAGCGGGTCAAGGCGTATGAGCTGATCCTGCCGTCCACCGCGAACTGAATGTGAGACCGCCCTACCCGACGCGATAGCGCGGGGGGAGCGCCGGCGGACCGTTCAGTGTCGGGTCCGCCGGCGCGCCGGGCTCCGGCAGCCGGATCGTGAACGTGGTCCGCACGCCGGGAACGGATTCACACGTGATGGTGCCACCGAGCGCTTCACATGCGCGGCGGCAAAAACTCAGGCCCATGCCGGCGCCGCGACCGTGCGACTTGGTCGAGAAAAAGGCGTCGAAGATTTGAGGGAGCACATCAGGGGCGATGCCCGGCCCCGTATCGCTGAAACGCACTACGCAGTAACCGTTGCTGCGATGCGCGTCGATCTCGATCTGCCCACGGCCGTTGGCGTGGATCGCGTACAGCGCGTTTTTCAGCAGATTGAAGATCACGAAGATCACGAGCGAGTCGGAGCCGAAAAAACGGATGTCCGGATCGATCGCGTCGACCGATACGCGGTCCCGCTCACCCGGACGGAAGGGAAAGCGATCCACGGCGGCGTCGACACAGGCCCGTATCGGATAGGCCGCGAAGCTGTGGCGATCGAGTCGGTCCAGCGTAAAGGACGCCAGGGACATCTCGACCACCGTGCTCGTGGTGTCGACCTGGCGCCGGATCGACGACGCGAGCGTCGGCAGCCGCTCCAGCTGTCCGGGATACAAACCGTCGGCGCACAACCGGTGCTGCACCGCCAGCCGATACCCGCGCAGCAGCTCCGGCAGGACAGCGCGCAGCTCGTCCGCGTGCAGGCCGATCGCCGCCAGCGGCGTGGCCACTTCGTGCGCGACCGTCGCGGCCAGCAGATAGGGGCCCATCAGCCCGTAGCGGACGATCGACGTCGCGAGCATCCCGAGACTGATCGCGATAAACAGCACCCCCACCGGATAGAAGTCGACGCCGTAGTTCACCGCATAGTCGGTCGCCGCGAGCGAGTAGAGGCCCAGGCTGACGAGGCATTGCGTGAGCAACTGCCGGACGTCTCGCGCCCGCCCCTGACGTCTTGCCTCGATCAGGAGCCAACCGCTGCGGCAGACCAGGAGTACCGTCTGCGCGACGTGCAACGGATGCAGCGGGCCCGCCTTGGGATACGGGCCAAAGAAATGCGGGCGGAATCCATCGACGACCGCATTGCTCGTGACCAGCAGCACGGCCAGCAGGACGCTGAGTCCGTAGGACGCGAATATGATCGGCCGCTCGTCCCGACGCGACACGATCTCCGTCACGAAATGATAGAAGGTCGTCGGCAGAAAAAGGATGAACAGATAGCCGGCCTTGACCAGCACGTTGGCGACGTCCGCGTCGGTCGTCTGGAACAGGAAGGCCCACGTTCCCTGCCAGACGAAGGTCGTCGCGCACATCAGGGCGAACGGGACGGATACCCGCGTGAGCCCCTTGGTGGCCAGCACGTAGAGGCCAAACCCGAGAAACAACGCAGATACGAACGCAGGCAAGATCGAGTACATATGCGTGAATCCACCATGTTTACGGGTCGCGCACCACTGAACCGTCCTGGCCGGTGCCGTTCGCGAGAGTAGCACGCCGCGCCCGGCGAGCGAGCGCGGCGGCTTTGTCCATGGGGCCTCTGCGCATCACAACTGTTGCGCGCGCGGTGCCGTGTGCCGGGTAGCGTTGACCAGAATGAAATTGTCGCGGTTTGCGAAGCAAGGTTGTCACCTCGCCGTTCAACGTTGGCCGGAAGGTGCGAAGGTCTCGTGAATTCATGAGGCTGCACGTCGCGAATTCAGGTTTGTCACTGGCCGTGGTGTTGCGAAGACCCGTGTCAACGCCCCTGCGCTGCCGTTGCCGCACGGGCAGTCTCTGTCGCGCGTCGTGCGAACCCTGATTTTTGATCACACAACTCCATCATCACGATAAGTTTTCTTATCACAATAGCTCGATTGGAGACCCGAACTCGCATTTGCGCAAACGCCCCGCATGTAACGGGGCGTTCGCCTTTCAGCGCCCGATCGGCAACCCGGTCGGCTCGATCCAGCCCAGCTTGTAAGCGATCAGCAGCGACAGGAACAGCGTGACCGACAGCCCGACGCGTGCCGCGAGCGACCAAGCCATCCGCTTGGACTTGCCGCGATCGTGATTCATGAAATACAGCGCGAAGATCAGGCTTGCGATGATCATCGCGAATGCCACGGAAACCAGCAGAGTTTTCATTGGTGATGCCCTTGAAGATCGGAATCGGCCTGAATCAGTTCGGCCAGTTTGTGCCGCTCGTCGGCGAGCGCGCCGACGCCCGACGCCGGCCAGTCCAGCGCGACGCCATTGCCCAGCGAATTGCGCACGAGCGCCTGGTAGCGCCGGTCGTTGATCCGGCCGTGGTCCATCGTTTCCGAGATCTCGCGCCGGAACGGCAGCGGGAAACTTGCGTACGCGCGCGACAGCGCCGCATATTGTCTCGCATCGATCTCTTTCGACGATGGTATGACAGTCCAGATCACCACAGCCACGATGGCCGTGAACGGGATCGCCGTATAGCGAAGAATGAACTTGATCGGGGTCATGAAGCGGTGGGCAGAAGTGATCGCGAAGGCGGGCGGCGCGGCCGTGCGGCAGCGAAGCCGCAGTCGGGCCGCTGTCAGGCCGCGCCGGATGACATTGTACTGAAAGCCCTATTCGACTAACAGAGTATGATAATGGCATTATCATGTTCGTCACATGATTCGAGAGACCCGGCACCTGTGCGCAGGCGGCGTGCCCGCCCTGCCGTCCGGTGCCGGTCGTCACGTCCGTGCCCGCGATTCGCGGCGATTGAGCGAAGCCCCTGAGCCCCTATGCCAGCGCAGTACTTTCGAAACCTGACGGGAAAACACCGCAGCGCGACCGCGAACCGTCAGCTCGGGTTTTCGCTGGCGTTCGTCGCCGGCGCGGCCAATGCCGGCGGCTTCCTCGCGGTCAAGCAATACACGTCGCACATGAGCGGCATCGTGTCGGCGATCGCCGACCAGACGGCGCTCGGCGACGTGCGGCTCGCGCTGGCCGGCATCAGCTCGCTGGGGTCGTTCCTGATCGGCGCCAGCTGCTCGGCGATCCTCGTCAACTGGGGCCGCCGTCGCGGCCTGCACAGCCAGTTCATGCTGCCGCTGCTGGTCGAGGCCGCGCTGCTGCTCCTGTTCGGGCTGCTCGGCAGCCACCTCGCGCTGTGGGAAACCTTCTTCGTGCCGGTGACCGTGACGCTGCTGTGCTTCATCATGGGATTGCAGAACGCGACGATCACGAAGCTCTCGGGCGCGGAGATCCGCACGACGCACATGACCGGCATCGTGACCGACCTCGGCATCGAGCTCGGGAAGCTGTTCTACTGGAACCGGTCGGCAGTCGATGTCGACGCGCATGCGGTGGTCGCCAACCGCTCGAAACTGCGGATTCACGCGACGATGCTCGCGTCGTTCTTCATCGGCGGCCTGGCCGGCGCGATCGGCTTCAAGCACGTCGGCTACGTATCGACCGTGCCGCTTGCCGCGGTACTCGTCACGCTCGCGATCGTGCCGGTGATCGACGACCTGCTCGCGTTGCTCCGCAGCAGGCGCTGATCGCGCACCGGGAGTGCGCTTTCGGCGGTGGCGCCGAAGGCGGATCGATTATAATTTGATTAACATACCGACCACCCTCGCCCCGCAATGGAAACGAAAACCGCCCGCCTGACCGTCCTGATCGACCCCGCGAAAAAGGAAGCCTTCGAGATGCTCTGCGCGGAGCAGGATCTCACGCCGTCGCAAGTCGTGCGGCAACTGATCCGCGAGTATCTCGACCGCCACGGCGTAACGTACAAGACCAAGAGCGCGCTCGGCAAGCGCGTGAAGTAAAGACGGCCGTACAGGCCGCGCCTGCCTGCAGGCTACGCGCCGATTTCCCATCGCCCGTGCGGCTGCGCACGCATCACCAGCCGCTGCGGGTCGACGCTCTCCCCGGCCTTCATCCGCCTCGCCGTGGCCGCCAGCTTGAGCTCGCCGGCCCGCGCACACGCAAGGGCGCGTTCGAGCAGGATCCGCAGCGACGGCAGCCGGCTGCCCCCCTTCCATGCGAACGCGATGAAGTTGTTGTCGTCGCCGCACGGCGCCAGCGTATACGACGCACCGAACACCGATCGCAACTGCTCGAGATGCTCGGGCAGCGCGGGATCGTCGTCCATGAAGTTGATTGCCAGCACGCCGTTTTCGCTCAGGCGCGCGTGACAGGCGGCGAGGAATGCGGCGCCCGTACAGCGGCCACGCATGCCGTCGGCGACGAACGCGTCGTGCAGGATCACGTCCGTCCGGACATCCGCCCTGTCCAGATGATCCGCGCCGTCGGCGCACACCACCGTGAACCGGCCGTCATCAACGGGAATCCTGAAAACGTCACGCAGCGCGATCACGTCCGGGTTGATCTCGACCGCGTCGATCGTCGCGCCGGGCAAGTGCCGGTAGCAGTACTTCGCCAGCGAACCGCCGCCGAGCCCGAGCATGCAGATGTGCGCGGGCTCGGGCTGCAGCAGCAGAAAGCCCATCATCACGCGCGTATAGCCGAGCTCGAGCCGGCCCGGATCCCGGAGCGACATGAAGCTCTGCGTGCCGAAATGGTCGAAGTGCAGCGAAAGCGCGTGCTGCGT
The DNA here is from genome assembly GCF_017104595.1 of Burkholderia sp. Tr-20390. Lineage (NCBI taxonomy): Bacteria > Pseudomonadati > Pseudomonadota > Betaproteobacteria > Burkholderiales > Burkholderiaceae > Burkholderia > Burkholderia sp. Tr-20390. The sequence goes on from NZ_JAAGPC010000098.1 coordinate 9,285, forward strand.
CTCCAGCACGAACGGCCGGCCGTCGTTCAGCGGCGTCGCCAGGAACCTGACGAACGCGTCGTAGGAAATTCGATCCTCGGCCATGAACGGGCAGTCAGTTACTGACGGTCGATTGGAGCGTGCGCGCTCAGACTTTCTTCAGGTAGCAGGCCTTCAGCATGAAGCCACCCATGTCGGTCTTGCAGTCGACCTCGTGATCGCCGCCGACGAGCCGGATGCTCTTGACCTTGGTGCCCATCTTAAGCGTGATCGACGAGCCCTTCACGCGCAAATCCTTGATCAGCACGACCGAGTCGCCATCCGACAGCACGTTGCCGTTGGCGTCCTTGACGACGTCGCCCGCCGGTTCGTCGCCCGTTTCGGCGCCGGCGCCGGCAGACCATTCATGGCCGCAGTCCGCGCATACGGTCAGCGTGCCGTCCGGGTAAGTGTTTTCCATCGCGCATTGCGGGCAGGCGGGGGCGGCGTTCATTGCGGCTTCCATTCAGGGGGAGTTGAGTCGTCGATAAAAAGGCCGGGCGCGCTGGCAGCGTCGCCCGGCCCGCGTGAAGGCACGCGCCGACGGGTCGGCGAGCCGCCTTCGGCGCACACGGCATTATAATGCAATACACATATCTTGGCTGCTGTATTATAATAGGCGTTTTCGCGCCGTTCGCCGGATTTGCGGCCCGTTTCACCGAGAATGCCGGCACATCCACGCAGGATATGCATGCCCCGGCAGCGCTGCCGGCGTTCCGGAGTCATGCGGAACAGCGCGTTTCTCGCCTGCCTGGCGCACCGCCGGCCCGGCGCCGCACACCGATCCCGACGTTCCGTCCAGAGGCTCTCCGACATCGTGGCAACCGTTGTGTTCGTTGAAATCGGCCCCGCGTGGAACCGCAATCGCGGCCACGCCGCACGAGCAGCCGCCGCCGATGCGGCGCGCGGCTTCGAAAGCGACATCCTGCTGATCGCGAACGGGATCAGCAGAGATGCGAAGGACAGCGCCGCCGTCGCGGCGCTGCAGGTGCACGGCGGCACGTCCGCACAGGTGCTGGCTACCGGCCCCGACGAGGAGGCAGCCCTGCAGGCGCTGCTGCCCGTGCTGCAAGCGCGCTGACCGGCGCGCCACCCGATGTCACGGCATCCCGCCCACCCCGAATCCCCTTTTCACGAGGAAGCGATGAGCGACAACTTCACGTCCAACACCCCGAACCTGTCGGCCTCCGCCATCTGGGCGCTCGAACGCCTCGCCGATGTCCGCTACGGGCGCGACGCACCGGCGCTCGGCTGGTCGATCGCGAGCGAACTCGTCAGCGCGGGCTTCGTCAGCCATCCCGCACACGGCCGCTCGGGCGCCTCGATCACGGCCGAAGGCCGGACCTTCCTGAAGAACCGGAAGTAGACCGCCTGCGGCCGCGAATCGGATTGCCCCCTCCGAGCGTCATGTCGAGTGACGGCGGCACATCGGAAGGGCGGCGCACCGCATGAAAGTCCGACTATCGCGCGGGAAGCCGATGGAATTGCGCCCGCTTCCCGTGCGACGTCGTCGATGCGGCGGCATCACCTCCGCCCGCACCGCAGCCCGTCCGTGCAAGGGTTTTGCTATCATTCCGGCTCCCTGTCTTGCCGAATTGGACATGCCCGCTCGCAGCGGGCCGCCGTCGCCTGCCGTCAATCGCACGTCGTCGCTCGCCGAGGAACATCGCCGGCCGATCTGCCTGTCGGTGCGTGAACGGAACCCAACCAGCGCGGCATCGACATGCTGACGGCCTGACCGTCCCAGGCCCCTTCTCTCCGGAAGCCACGATGCCGCCTGTCTCCTCCCCGCCCGTTCTCGACACCCCGCGTCTCATCCTCGAAGGCCATCCGCTCGGCGACTTCGAGGCGCTCGCCACGATGTGGGCCGAGCCGACGGTCGTCGAGCACATCTTCAACGGCAAGCCGTCCGCGCCGCGCGACTCGTGGATGCGCATGCTCGCGTATCGCGGGCTGTGGCCGCTGCTCGGCTATGGGTACTGGGCGATTCGCGAGAAGGCGTCGGGCCGCTATGTCGGCGATCTGGGCTTCGCCGATTTCCACCGGCTCATCGAGCCGTCGATTCGCGGCGTGCCGGAAGCCGGCTGGGCCCTTGCGACGTGGGCGCACGGCAACGGTTACGCGACCGAGGCGCTCTCGGCCGCGCTGGCATGGCTCGACGGGCAACAGCGGTTCGAGCGCAGCGTGTGCCTGATCGCGCCGACCAACGTCGCGTCGATCCGCGTGGCGGAAAAGGCGGGTTATGGGGAGCCGGTGCAGATCCGGTTCAACGATACCGACTCATTGCTGTTTTCGCGCGCGCGCCGCTAGGCTGCCGGCGGACGGGTGACGCGGGCGGGCCGTATGGACGGCACCGGCGCGCCCTCGCCGCTCACTCCACGACCGGTTCATACAGGCTCGTAAAGAGCCCGTTGTCCATCGGCCAGCAGTTGCCGCAATCATCGCGCAAGATCCAGTCACCCGACTTTACCGAACGCCAGCCTTCCGGTGTGGCGATCGCGCGTCCGCCTTCACGGGTCTCCACCCGATCGTGGTCGCCATCCGCGAACCAACGTGTTGCATCGACATAACTGATGCGTTTTCGAAATCGCATACCGCCACCGAAATGTTGAGACCTGACCGGCATGTTCAAGGACCTGTCCGTGTCAATGCGTGTACGGCGCGAAGCGCCGTGAAATGGCTGAGCGCCACGAAGGGGATCGGGCGGCCATGGCATCCGCCCCGGGCGACGGCGGCCGGGTCGCCAGCCGGGTTGCGTGCAACGCCTTCCGGCTCTCCGCGACGCGTGCCTCCAGCGTTTCCCGTGCGGTGATCGAGATCCGGATATCGATCTCCCGCATTCTCCGGATCGCCGCGTGAACCTCGTCGGGTTGATCGGGTGATAGCGCCGTCAAGAACGCCGAACGTGTTTCCGCTGCCCGGACGGCCTCGCTCCAGTCGGCGTGGGCGACCGCGACTTCGATCGCGTTCGTGAGTGAATCGAGACTCCGGATGATTTGAAGCGGCGTCATTTCGCATTCCTATCAGCGCATCGTGCCGGTCAGACATTTGCCGCCTGGAAGGCGGGGTGACGTCGACATTGATTCGCGCGCGTCGGGCACCGGCAGTGCCGCGCCGAACGGACGCACCACGCGAGCAATGGCACGCTGTCGGTCACCGCCATCGCATTGGCATTCCCTTCGGCGGCCAGCCGGTAGCCGGTGTGCGTCATGCTCGCCACCGAGTCGCCACGATTGTAAGGACCTGTTCGTTGCCCGTTTCGTAATATTTTGTAATGATATGTCGAGCAATCTTTACCGGCTTGCGGCCCAGGCGGGCGTGCTTTTCACGCGCCATTTTTTCGCAAACGTTTTCGTGCGAACGACACCGCGTCTGCCGTCCCTGCCGGCCTTTAACCGGATTCCACGCCTGACCTTATCGTCCAACCATCGCCCCGTTCCGCGACGACACGACTCCACTCCTTCGCCCCATTTGCATGGCTGCCTGGGCCGGGTGATTCGCGTGCGGACCGGGTGGTCGAGCGATGCAGATTTCGCCACATTCCACCGGATTGTTTGGACGTATCATGCGCGTCTCTTCAGTCACCCCATGGTCGGACTGGGCTTGAACGCTCGCCACTTTCCCGTTTCACCCCCTCGTTTAGCGATGCCCATCCGAATCCTGCTCGTCGAAGACGACGTCCCATTGTCCGCACTGATCGCAGACTATCTGCGCACGCATCAGTACGAGGTGGACCGCCTGTTCGACGGCACCGACGCCGTCGCCACGATCGTCGCGCGTCACCCCGACCTGGTGCTGCTCGACATCAACCTGCCGGGCAAGGACGGCTTCGAGATTTGTCGCGACGCACGCACGCAGTACGACGGCATCGTCATCATGATGACGGCTCGCGACGAACAGTTCGACGAGTTGCTCGGCCTGGAATTCGGCGCGGACGACTTTCTCCATAAGCCGATCGAGCCGCGCATCCTGCTCGCGCGGATCAAGGCCCACCTGCGACGGGTGCGCATGCGCCCGGACGATGCCGAGCCGGCATCGCCTCATCGTTTCGAGTTCGGCAAGTTTTCGATCGACCGGGCCGATCGCAAGGTGCGTCTTCCCGACGGCAGCGCACCCCGCCTGACGTCGACCGAGTTCGACCTGCTGTGGGCGCTCGTCTGTCGCGCCGGCGAGGTGGTCAGCCGAAAAGACCTGACGCTGCTGCTGCGCGGCATCGAGTTCGACGGCTTCGACCGCTCGATCGACGGCCGCATTTCGAAGCTGCGCCGCAAGCTGCGTGACGACCTGACGGAACCGAAGCGAATCAAGACGATTCGCGGCAAGGGCTATCAGTTCAGCAAGCACGCGTGGGACTGACGCGCTGCGCTCAGGTGCCTGTCGTCTTCTCGCCGGGCGCGGTAACGGGCGTCTCCGGGGCGCGCGCCAGCCCTTGCGCGAACACCTTCAACCCTTCGAGCAACGGCGTCAGCGCGTCCCACAGCGCTTCGTCGTGCAGCAGTCGGTAGACGCCGCGCACGCCCGGTGCGACATGCTCGTGCTGCGCCGGCTGCCACGCGCCGACGTGATGCAGCGCGTCGGCGGCCGCGAACACGGCCTTGCCGAACTGTTCGGGCGGAATGCGCGACAGCGCCATCAACAGCACCGCGAGATTCTGCATGCCGCTCTGCATGCCCGGCTTGTCGAGCGCATCGACGAACGTGTCGGCCAGCCGCGCGTTCGCGCTGACGACCTCGGTCGCCAAATGCAGGAATCCATGCCGGTGCAGGCTGCCGAGCAAATGTTCGAGCGCATCGTGCGCACTGGGCTCCGGGTGCGGAGGCGTCGTTTCGGGGGACTGACGTTCGGTCATCGGCTATCTCCGGTTGGGACGCCACGTGGCCGCCGCGACGGCGGCCACGCGCGCCGGTTGCGTGTCGTTCGTCTGACGCCGCCCTAGCGCATGTTTCCCGTATGGCCCAGCGAATAGCGGCCCGGTTGCGGCCACACCGTCAGGCCGTGCGGCTCCATGCCGACGGGAATCGACCGGACCGCGCCGCTCGTGGTGTCGATCGCGTAGACGACGTCATCGAAGCGGCCCGACAGCCACAGCGTGGTGCCGTCCGCGCTGACGTTGCCCATGTCGGGGCTGCCGCCGCCGGGAATCGGCCAGGTCGCGACCACCTGGCGGGTCGCGAAATCGAGCACCGAGACGCTGCCCTTGCCGTGACGCGGCCCATGGACGCGATTGGAGCCGCGATTCGCGATATAGAGCTTCGTGCCGTCGCGGCTCGGGTACAGGCCGTGCGTCCCGACGCCGGTCGGGATGAAGCCGATCTTCGTGAAGGCATCGCCATCGATGACGTAGACCCCGTCCGCCATCATGTCGGCGACATAGAACACCTTGCCGTCGGGCGACACGCGGATGTCCTGCGGCATTCCTTTCCGGTCGAGCTCGAGATAGCCGACCACCTTGCGGTTCACGAAATCGATCTTGGCCAGCTTGCCGCCGAACTCGCACGTGAAGAGCGCATACCGGCCGTCGATCGAGAAGTCGGCGTGGTTGATGCCCTTGCAGTGCGGCACATCGAGGCTCGATTTCAGCGCCATCGTTTTCGGGTCGCGGAAGTCGAGCCGCGCATGCGCTTCGGCTACCACGATCGCGTCCCGGCCGTCGGGCGAGAAATACATGTTGTACGGATCGTCGACGCTCACCGGCTGGCCGGGCTTGCCCGTCTTCGGGTCGATCGGCGTCAGGCTGCCGTCGGTTCGCCCTTCCGCATTGTTCGCGACCCACAGCGTCTGCAGGTCCCATGCCGGCACGACGTGCTGCGGACTGCGGCCAACGGCGAACCGGTCGACGACCTGGTACGTGGCCGGGTCGATCACGTAGACGTCGTTCGATCTCAGGTTCGGCACGTAGATGCGCGGCAACGCGCCCGCTACCGCCGCGCTCATGCGGCCGGCCTGCGCCTCGCTGTACAGGTTGTCGGGATGGAGGACGGGCGGCATGCCGGGTACGGTCGCGACGGCGGCCGCCGCGATCGCCCCGCGGGCACCGAAGGCCAGCGCCGCCACGATGACGATCGCGGGACGTGAGAAGCGAAGATGACGAAGAAAGCGCGGTTGCATGACGATGTCCCGGTTCGATTGAAGGGAACGACGACAAAGGTAGCGCGATGGCGCGGCTGCGTCAGCGGCCGGCGATGTCCTTTCTGATCGCATCGACGGTGCGCGACACGATGGCGTCGGTGCCCAGCCGGCCGAGTTCGACACTCGCGTGACGCGGATCGCCGCCGTAGACGCCGTCGACGGCGCCCGGCTTCGCGGCGTTGCGCAGCTTGTCGACCCTGACCATGCGCGGCTCGACCGCCAGCAGCAGCGCCGTATCGGCCAGCCCCGCATGCGTGCCGATCTCCGCGCCCGGCACGCCGTGCTCGCGCAGGATCTGGTCATAACCGTCGGAACTGGTGCCGTAGTACGCGGCCGGCACGAACGCGCGCCCCCCCGTGCCGGCCCACGACTTGTTGAGCCGGGCGACGGATTGCTTGATGTCGTTCTGGTAGCCGCCGTGGTCGCCGAGGAACACGATGTTGGTGAAGCCATGGACGCGGAAACTGTTGGCCGCGGATTCGAGCGTCTTTTCGAAGACGTCGTCGGGCACGGTGATCGTGCCCGGGAAGCGCATGTGCGACGTCGGCGGCGCATAGCCGCCCTCGGGCACATAGGCGATGACGGGTGCGACGATCGCGTTGCCGAGCCCTTCCGCGATCCGCTCGGACAGCACCCTGACCCGCGCGTTGTGCTTGCCGAGCGCGACGTACGGGCCGCTTTGCTCGGTCCCGCCGATCGGAATCAGGATCGTGGTCTTGCCGGCCCGGATGCTGTCGCGCAGTTCGGTCCAGGTCATGTCTTCGAGTTGCACCGTGCCCGGCGCCTGGGCGAGCACGGCTTGCGCGACGGTGACAGCGAGGGCGGCGAGGATGGCGCGTGGCAGGCATTTCATCGCGGATTCCCGGCGTAAGGAAAGAAACGACGCGGCGTTCCCTCGCACCATAAACGAACTCGCGCGACTTGTCGCTGACCGACGCATGACGCTTCACGCCGCAGGTAAAGAGAAAGGATTTCGTCAGGATGCCGGCTTGCGTCGCCGAGCCTGTCGCTCCCGGTCAGCACGCGACGAGCCGATTCGAGACGCGGACCAAGGCACCACGCGCCCGCTCCTCATCAGCGCCCATCACGCCGGCAACACGGCCACCGCCTTGATCTCGACGATATAGCCGGGCGCGCCGCCCAGCATGTGCGCACCGACCGCCGTCCACGCCGGCTTCGGGTGTGCCGCGAGGTAGCGGTCGCGCACCTGCATGAACAACGGCAGGTCGCGCATGTCGGTATGGAAGGTCGTCAGGTCGACCACGTCGTTGAACGATGCGCCTGCCGCTTCCAGCACAAGCTTCAGATTCTCGAACGCCTGCACGATCTGCGCTTCACGGCCGTCGACGAGCTGCATCGCCGCATCGCGGCCGATCTGGCCGGATACGTACAGCGTATCGCCGACCTTCAGGCCCGGTGCATAGCCGATTTTCTCGTACACCGCTTCCATGCCCGCCGGAACGATGGCTTTGCGATCACGCATGAGGGTCTCCGTGGCCGGCGTCTTCGCACCGGCCGGTGGGTTGTCGATGAACACAGGTTGAACACGTGCAGGCGGCGCCACGACACATCGCTCAACCCGTATCGCCGCCCGCGACCGGCAACACCGTGCCGGTGATGTAGCTCGCCTCGTCGGACGCGAGGAACAGGATCGGCGCGATCTGCTCGTCGAGGCTGCCGTAGCGCTTGAAGAACGTCGACTCGGTGACCTGGCGCACGGCCTCGCCCATCCATGCCTGTTCCTGCTCGCTGTCGCCGGCCGCGTTGCGCGGCACGCGGCGCGGCGGCGCGCTGGTGCCGCCTGGCGCTGTGGCCACGACCCGGATGTTGTGCTCCGCGTATTCCATCGCGAGCGCCGCCGTCAGCGCATTGACGCCGCCCTTCGCCGCCGAGTACGGCACGCGGCGGATGCCGCGCGTCGCGTTCGACGAGATGTTGACGATCGTGCCGCCGCCGCGCGCGAGCAGGTGCGGCAGCACCGCGTGGCACGTATAGAGCGTCGGCATCAGCGAACGGCGGATTTCCGCATCGATCTGCGCGGGCTCGAATTCGGCGAACGGGCGCATGCGAATCGCGCCGCCGACGCCGTTGATCAGGATGTCGATGCCGCCGAACGTCTGCGCGGCATGTGCGATCGCCGCATGCGCACCGTCGTAGGTTTCGAGATCGGCGACGAAGCCGGCCGTCTCGCCACCGGTCGCTTCGGCCGCGACGTCGGCGACGAAATCCGCGCGATCGACGAACAGCACCCTGCCGCCTTCGGCCGCCGCGCGCAGCGCGACGCCACGGCCGATGCCCTGCGCGGCGCCCGTGACGACGATGACCTTGCCAGAGAATCGTTGCATGATCACGCCGCCTTTGCCGTGACGTTGGGGGTGAACTTCTCGTAGTGGAAGCTGTTCGGCTTCACGCCTTCGTCGTCGAAATACTGGCGCACCGCGTCGACCATCGGCGGCGGCCCGCACAGATACACGTCGACGTCGCCGTCGTTCAGCGCCTCGGCCGGGATGTGCTGCGTGACCCAGCCCTTGCGCGGATGGCTCGACGCGGCGTCCGCGACGACCGTCGCGAAGCTGAAGTTCGGCAGTTTCGCCGCGTAGGCTTCGATCGCGTCGACCAGCACGAGGTCGAGCTCGCGCGTCACGCCGTAGATCAGATGCACCTTCTGCTGCGACCCGGCACGCGCGAGCACCTCGAGCATCGACAGGAACGGCGCCAGCCCCGTGCCGCCCGCGAGGAACAGCAGCGGCCGCTGCACGTCGCGCAGGTAGAAGCTGCCGAGCGGCCCGTGCAGTTCCAGCGTGTCGCCGGGCTGCGCCGATTCGAGCCACGTGCTCATCACGCCGCCGGGGATCTTCTTGATCAGGAAGCTGACCTTCGCATCGGCCGGCGCAGAAGAGAACGAGTAGGACCGGTGCTGCCCGCTCGCGGGCACGCCGATGTTCACGTACTGGCCCGGCAGGAACACGGGCGCGGCCGCGCCGACGTCCAGTTCGAGCACGACGGCCGCGTCGTTGTGCTGCTCGACCTTCGTCACCGTGGCGGCGAAGCTGCTCTGGCCGGTCTTGCACGCGACCGACGACGTCGGCACCGCGATCACGCAATCGCTTTGCGGCACCATCTGGCAGGTCAGCACGAGGCCGCCGTCCTTTTCGTCTTCGGTGAGCGCGTCGTCGATGTAATCGTCGCCGAGGTCGTAGCTGCCGCTTTCGGCGCGGCACTTGCAGGTGCCGCACACGCCGTCGGAGCAATCCATCGGCAGGTTGATCTTCGCGCGGAAGGCCGCGTCGAGTACCTTCTCGCCGGCCTTGCAGTCGATGAAGCGGGTTACCCCGTCCTCGAAGTTCAGTGCAATCTTGTAGCTGGACATGGCGTCGCCTCCACTTCCTTGTCTTTGATGACGAAACAACGGGCGTCAGACGTGATAGACGTCGAGCACCTGCCGGATGTAGTCGTTCTTCAGCACGATCTTCTTGTACGAGATCAGCAGTTCGTCGCCCACCTGGCGCAACGTGACGAACATCGTGCCGAAGAAGTGATCGGTCACGCGGTAGCGGTGGTTCAGCGTGTGAAAGTTGTAGCGCACGTCCACCTCGCCGTCGCGTTCGGCCAGCACCTCGACGTTCGTCACGTTGTGGCTGGTGCGCGGCTCGGGCGTCGATGCGCCGCTGCGCTCGGTCTTGATCCGGAACACGCGATCCTCGAGGCCGCCGCGGTCCGGGTAGTACATCAGCGAGATCTGGCTCTGGTGATCGTCGGTCGGCCGATCGTCGTCGTCCCATGCGGGCATCCAGTACGTGACGTCCTCCGTGTAACAGGTCAGCCACGCGTCCCACTGGCGATCGTCGAGCAGGCGCGCTTCGCGATACAGCGCCGCGCAAATGATCCGGTAATCGAAGCTCATGCTGCCACCTCCCCGCGTCCCTTCTTCAGCGCATCGCGCATCACATGCACCCAGTGTTCGTGCTGGCACACGAACAGCCCTTCGTCCTCGCTGCGCTCGCCGGAAATGCGCGGGTTCAGCCCCATCTTCCTCGCGTTCTCGTCGGGCCCGTCGATCCACAACGGCGCGCCGCGCGACAGGTCGTTCCACATCGCCGTGATGCCCGCGTAACCGGCCTGGCATGCGCGGAATTCCTCGAGGTCGTCGGCGGTGCCCATGCCCGTCACGTTGAAGAAATCCTCGTACTGGCGGATCCGGATCGTGCGGTCGGCCTCGCTCTCGCCCTTCGGCGCGAAGCAGAAGATCGTGACCTCGGTCTTGTCGACGCCGAGCGGCCGCACCACGCGGATCTGCGTGCTGAACTGGTCCATCAGGAACACGTTCGGGTACACGCACAGGTTGCGGGTCTGGTTGACGATAAAGTCGGCCTGCACGTCGCCGACGCGCGCCTTGATCTCGTCACGGTGCTGGTACACCGGCCGCACTTCCGGGTTCATCGTCTGCGTCCACAGCAGGATGTGGCCGTTGTCGAAGCCGTACACGCCCGCGACCGACTTGCTCCAGCTGTTCGCGTCGACGGCCTTGGTGCCGTCTTCCTTGCGGCGGCCCATCGTCGCCGCATAATTCCAGTGCACGGTGCTGACGTGGTAGCCGTCGCAGCCGTTCTCCATCTGCATCTTCCAGTTGCCTTCGTAGATGTAGGACGAGTTGCCGCGCAGCACCTCGAGCCCGTTCGGCGCCTGATCGACGATCTGGTCGATGATCACGCGCGCTTCGCCGAGATACTCTTCCAGCGGCAGCACGTCAGCGCTGAGGCTGCCGAACAGGAAGCCGCGATAATTCGCGAAGCGTGCAACCTTCTTCAGGTCGTGCGAGCCGTTCGTGTTGAACTGCACCGGATACTCGGTCGTCTTCTCGTCCTTCACCTTCAGCAGCTTGCCGGTGTTCGAGAAGGTCCAGCCGTGGAACGGGCACGTAAAGCTGCCCTTGTTGCCGTGCTTGCGGCGGCACAGCATCGCGCCCTTGTGGGCACAGGCATTGATCACCGCGTGCAGCTCGCCGGTCTTGTCGCGCGTGATCACGATCGGCTGGCGGCCGATCCACGTCGTGTAGTAGTCGTTGTTGGCCGGGATCTGGCTTTCGTGCGCCAGGTACACCCAGTTGCTCTCGAAGATGTGCTTCATCTCCAGTTCGTACAGCTCGGCGTTCGTGAAGATGTCGCGGCGGCAGCGGAATACGCCGGCTTCCTTGTCGTCCTGCACCGCGGTGGCGAGCAGGTGATCCAGGTCGGTGGCTTGGTCGATCGTGGCGGACATGTTGGCTCCTCCCATGCGCGTGCCGCGTCCTGCAAGCACGCTCGCATCGGTAATCGGTTGAATCTCGCGGGTACCCGGCCGGCGGCGGCACATCGGCGCCGCGCCGGCGGGCGGTTGGCGGTTACGCCGTCGCGGCTGCGCGCGGGCGGTGGACGATCTGGTTGTCCTTGCCCTGCACCCGCGGCGTCAGGACGAAGTTGAACTCGATGTCCTGGTACGCATCGGCCTTCATGCCGAGCGCCGTGCCGCCGGTCTTCGCGACCACGGGCGGGATCAGCTCCTCGCGCGTCGCATATGCGAAGTCATCCCAGATCAGCGGATCGCCGTCGATGTTGAACTGCGTCGTCAGCTTGCGGTGGTCGGGGCTGTCGACGAAGAAGTGCACGTGCGCCGGGCGGTTGCCGTGGCGGCCGAGGCCGTTCAGCAGTTGCTGCGTCGCGCCCTGCGGCGGGCAGCCGTAGCCGACCGGCATCAGCGTGCGGAATTCGTACTTGCCGTCGGCGCCCGTTCTTACCGCGCCGCGCAGGTTGAACTCGCTCTGCTTGCCGGTCGGGTCGAAGTGCGAATAGAAGCCGTGCGAGTTCGCGTGCCAGCATTCGACCAGCGCGCCCGCGACCGGCTTGCCGTCGACGCCGGTGACCGTGCCGTGGATCACGAGCGGGCCCGCGCCGTCGTCTTCGTCGAGGTCGATCTTCGACACGCCGTCGCGCACCGGTGCGCCGGCCACGTACAGCGGCCCTTCGATCGTGCGCGGCGTGCCGCCGTCGAGGCCGGCCGCCTTGTCCGCGGCATCCATCCGGATGTCGAGATACTTCTCGAGGCCGAGGCCGGCCGCGAGCAGCGCCGCTTCGCCGTCCTGGCCGAGCTTGTTCAGGTAGTTCACGCCGGCCCACACTTCGTCGGGCGTGATGTCGAGATCGTCGATCGCCTTGAACAGGTCGCCGAGCAGCCGCAGCACGACCTGCTGCGTGCGCGCGTTGCCGCCGTTCGTGCCGTTCGCGCCCGCGTTCGACGCGGCCTTCAGCAGATCCTGCACTTCCCGTGACTCGAAAACTTTGACGCTCATGATGGTGTCTCCACGTGTATTGGGGGGAATGACGGCCGTTGCCTGGCTCGGGTTATCTATCGCGCGACTTTCGTCAGCCCGTCGCGGGTGAAACGCCTGACCTTGTCCTCGTCGAGTTCGATGCCGAGGCCAGGGCCGTTCGGCACGGTCAGTTCGAAGTCGCTGTAATCGAGCGGCTGCGTCAGGATCTCTTCGGTGATCAACAGCGGCCCGAACAGCTCGGTGCCCCACTGCAGGTTCGCGACACTCGCGAACAGGTGCGCGGACGCCACCGTGCTGAACGCGCCTTCGAGCATCGTGCCGCCGTACAGCTCGATGCCGGCCGCATCCGCGATCGCGGCGACGCGCTGCGCGGCGAACAGGCCGCCGCTTTGCTCGATCTTGATCGCGAACACGTCGGCGCCGTGATGCTTCGCGATCTCGAACGCGCTGTCGGGGCCTTGCAGGATTTCATCGGCCATCAGCGCGACGGGGAAGCGGCGCATCAGGCGCGCCAGCGCCGCGGCCGAGGCCACCGGCTGCTCGACCAGTTCGCAACCGGCATCGGCCAGCGCCGGAATCGCGCGCGCGGCCTGCGTTTCGCTCCACGCCATGTTCACGTCGACGCGCACCGACGCGCGATCGCCGACGGCCCGCTTGATCTCGGCCACATGGCGGATATCCGTCTCCGGCGCTTTCGCGCCGATCTTCAGCTTGAACACGTTGTGGCGGCGCAGGTCGAGCATCCGCTCGGCTTCGGCGATGTCGGTGGCCGTGTCGCCCGATGCGAGCGTCCAGGCGACCGGCAGGCGATCGCGGCGGCGGCCGCCGAGCAGTTCGCTCACCGGCACGCCGAGCCGCTTGCCGTGCGCGTCGAGCAGCGCGGTTTCGAGTGCGCTCTTCGCGAAGTGGTTGACCTTCGCGAGCTTGCCGAGGAACGCCATCAGCGTCTGGATGCGCGTCGCGTCCCGGCCGATGATCGCCGGGGCGAGATACGTGTCGATCGCCAGCTTCATCGCCTCGGGGCTTTCCGGGCCGTAGGCCATGCCGGCAATCGTCGTGCCTTCGCCGAGGCCCGTCACGCCATCGCTGCAGCACACCTTCACGAGCATCAGCGTCTGGCCATGCATCGTGGCCACCGACAGCTTGTGCGGGCGGATCGTCGGCAGGTCGACGAGGCGGGTTTCGATGCGTTCGATGGTGACGGAGGACATGGGGCACGCCGTGGAGGTGAAGTTCTTGAGGCGATTTATACGTCTCGGCCAGATCGAGCGTCCAATACTTTTAGGCGGTCATTTCAATACCTGACAGGTATTGAAATTCGGGGATATTCAGTCGATTTAGCTTGTCACCATACCCTCAATGACAGGCAAGATGGCCGGGAAGCCGCGCTGGATCGAGGGGAGCGGCCACCCGGGAGGCGGACGACCGGAGACGGGAAAGGCATTGGCCGCCACGCGCGCGGCGACGCAAAAAAGCGGCCTCGGTGGCCCGCTGTCAGGGTTTTCCTGATGCCTCGCTCGGGGGCTCGGGGGCGAGTTTTTCGATATGCGCGGTTGGCGGCGGGCTTCGCGTGCGTGGGTTCGAGCGGTTGTCGGGTCAAGACGCTGCGGCGCCGGCGGGATTCACGTCAGCGGTGCTTGCGCATCGGGTCGGGCGCGCGAAGGGCTCGGCGTCAGCGTAGCCCACCTCGCGCGCATGCCGGCCGGCTCCGGCACTTCAGCTGCCGCACCGCCCACAGGCGCGTCGGCACCGCATCACGACTCCCCATCGACACCCGCGTATCCACCCAACCTGCCCTCGACTCCGAATCCATCGTCAGGCAACGGCAGTCGCCCGAGCACCCGCTCGACCTCCAGCGCGACCGCGATGAGTTCGCGATCGGTGCCGGCCGCCCCGTCCAGCGCGAGGCCGACTGGCAGCCCGGCCGCCGTCAGGCCGGCCGGGACGGTCATGCCCGGTACGCCGGCATTGCTGCCCGGCTCGGTATTCCGGATGTAAGTCGCGAACACCGACGCAGGCTCGCCGTTGAGCATCATCGCATCGCCTGCCGGAATCGGGCACGCGGTGGCGATCGTGGTCGGAAACACCAGCGCGTCGGCGCCGCTGTCGGCGAGGCACTGCCGATACGCGGCACGCGAGCGCGTACGCCGGTCGAGCGCGGTGCGGTACGCCGCTTCGCCGACCCCGTCAGGGCCGGTGATATGGCGGGCGATCTTCGCGACATCCGGGCTCCCCACGTTCGCGACAATGTCGTCGACTGACAGGTCATAGCCGTTCTCGACCAGATACGCGTGCATCGACGACCGGAATTCGTACAGGGCAATGACGGCCGGCTCGTCGTCGAAGAACCCCGGATAGTCGTTCAGGTCGATATCGACGCACTCGAAGCCCGCCTGCGCCAGTTTCGCCATCGCGGCATTCGCCACCCTTTCGACATCTTGAGCGAGGCCGCGCCAGAACGTCGTGCGCGGAACCGCCAGGCGCACCGGGCGCGTCGCACTGCGGATCGGCAGCGACGCGCTCGCATGGGTGCCGGTGCCGGACAGAATCGCGTCGAGCAGCGCGATGTCCTCGACCGACCGCGCGATCGGGCCGACGGTGTCGCGCGTGCGCGAAATCGGCGCGACGCCGCCCGACGGGTAGCGCCCCACCGTCGGGCGAAGGCCGACGGCACCGCACAGCGCCGCCGGAATCCGCACCGAGCCGCCGGTGTCCGTCCCGAGCGCGGCGGGCACCACGCCCGCGCCGACCAGCGCGCCCGAGCCGCTGCTGCTGCCGCCCGGAATCCGGTTGAAGTCGTACGGGTTGCGTACCGCGCCGGTCACGCGATTGTTGCCCGACACGCCGAACGCCAGCTCGTGCAGGTTGGCCTTGCCCGCGATCAGCGCCCCTTGCGCGAGCAGCCGCGCGACGACCGGCGCATGCTGCGGCGGCACGCGGTTGTGCAGCGCCAGCGTGCCGTTGCCGGTCGGCAGGCACGCGGTGTCGATGTTGTCCTTGATCGCGATCGGCAGGCCCAGCAGTGCGTGCGGGGAGGCCGACGTCGCGAGGTCGCGGTCGCAGCGGGCCGCTTCGGCGAGCAGCCGTGCTTCGTCGACGCACGTGAAGCCGTTCAGGTAGCGCCAGCGGGCGTGCCGCTCGATCATGGCGTACGCGTATTCGACGCAGGAAAACTCACGGCGCAGGATCGCGTGCCGGGCTTCGGTGAGCGTCAGGGTTCCCAGGGTGGGCATCGTCGTCGTTCCTCGTAACGGGGGATCGTCACAAGGTAGGGCGCGCCGATTTTGACGCCCATCATCACAATGGATGACCCTCGGTCGTCGGCCGTGCGACCCGTTACGCCAGCGCGGCCGCGAGGCTCGCGCGGTTGGGGACGCCCTTCTTCGCCATCACGCGCCGCAGATGCGTGCGGACCGTCGGCACCCCGATGCCGAGCGTGCGCGCGACGTCCTTGTCGGTGTAACCGGCGGCAACCAGCCGCGCGACGTCGCTCTCTCGCCCGGTCAGCCCCGCGCACGCATGGCGCCGCCGCAGCAGCGCGCGCCGGAAAAACGGCTCGATGCCGTTCAGCAGCAGCTTGTCGCGTTCGGTGAAGTCCGGCCGCCCTTGCGCTCGCCAGATGCGCAGGTCGCCCACATGCGTCGCGCCGTCGAACGCGTAGACGTTGATGCCGTGATGCATCCCGTCGCGGCACAGGAAATCGGTGTAGAACTCGGTCTGCTCGAGCTCGCGCCGGCTCACCACTTCGTCGACGCAGGTCGCCACGCGGCGCGCGCGCAGTGGCGGCGTGACCGGATCGATATGCTGGAACCACGCTTCGTAGCGGGCGATCTGCGACGCATCGACGTTGTACGCGAACCCGTTGCGCCACAGGCCGGTGTGTTCGTCGCAATCGAACGATGCGGCGAAATCGGCGCGGAGCAGCTGCGTGATCGCGGGCAGCACGACCGTCCGCACGTCGACGACCGGCCCCAGTTCTTCCAGGCGGGCGACGATGTCGCCGAACAGCCGGAGTTCCTCCGGTGTGATATCGGACGCGGAAAGGTTCATGACGGACGGTTCCTCGGCAAGCCGGTGGAGAACATCTGCATCGAGCGCTTCGACCTGGGGTGTCGCGGCGGAGGCCCGAACGGGCATGGGTGCGTCGCGATGCGCCATGTTACCCGGCGGATCGACGTACTGCGTATCGCGTATCGACTGCGGCGCCGAGCGGGCTCATGGTTCGCGCGGCACTCCGACACCTGAGCGGCTCGCCAGGGCGCACGAGGCAAAACGGCCGGTTTCCCGAGGCGAACCACGCCCGGCCCGTTGCGGCGCGACGGGCCGCAGCGTCATTACGCAGGCGTGACGCCCCGCTCAGCGGCCGGCACCCGCCACCACCGCCTGCCATTGCGCAGCCACGCCGGCGTAATCCCGGACCTTGAACGCGGAGCCGTCCTTGACGTGGACCCAGCCGAGCGTGCGCTCGGCGAGCGGCTTGTCGTGGTCGTCGGTCGCGATCTTGACGATCGCCTGCGCACGCACATGGACGAGACCGTCCGGATAGTCGGACGACGGATTCGCGAGCGTCACCGTCACGAACGGCCCGAGATCCTGCAGCAGCTGAGCGGCCGGCGGGTTGTCGGCCATCAGCAACGAACCGCCCTTCACGCGGTCGTCGACGCGAATGGCCGTGCCGCCCGGCCGCCGCTGCGCAGCGGTCGGCTGCGACATCCACAGCACGTGATACGGGTTGAGATAGACCACATCGGGGTCGCCCATCGCGTCACGGGTTTCAATCCGGGGTATCGGCATGCAGAGTCTCCAGTCGAATAGCGGGCACCGATGCCGGTGCGTCGGCATCCATGATGATGCCGCAATATGTCGGCTTGCCGCGTGCACGGCGGCGAATGACGCGACCACGCCAGGCCGGATGGAGGCGCGCCAAGCACGTTACTGGCACGTTATGGTTTCGACGGTGCGCCGACGTCGTCGAGCGGCGGTTGAAACCGCTTCACGCCAACGCGACCCGCAGCCCCGCCTACCCCCGCCACGTCGCGTCCGCGAGCTTCGCCACCAGCGCGTCGTACACGACCCGGATGCGCCGGGGCATCGGCCCGCGCCGCGGCCGATAGACGTGCAGCTTCCACGGCTCGGGCTCGAGGCCGGGCAGCAGCCGCACGAGGCGCCCCTTGTCGACGTACGGCCGGACGAGGTACTCGGAGCACTGCCCCAGCCCCACCCCCGCACAGATGGCCTCGATCTCCACCTCGGTATCGTCGGTCAGATATGCCGGCGACGACGGGACGAACTGCTGCTCCCCCCGAAACATCCACGGCCACGCGCGGCCGCTCGCGCGATCGATCAGGCACGTGACCGGCATCGATTCGAGTTCCTTGCGATTTTTGGGCTCGCCCAGCCGCCGGATCAGCGACGGCGCGCCGACGATCCACATCGGCAACGGCCCGACCATCCGCGCGACGAAGCGGTTGTCGCCGATCGCCCCGACGCGCACGCCGATGTCGATCTGCTCGTCGACCACCGGCGACGGCACGTCCGATAGCCGCAAGTCGGGCACGAGCCCCGGATACCGCTGCATGAGATCGCTCAGGATCGGTTGCACGTAACGACGCCCCATGCCCGACGGCGCCGTGATTCGCACGACGCCCACCGGCTCGTCGGCGTGACCCGTCGCGGGGCCGAACAGCCCGTCGACGGCAGCCAGCGCCGTCTGCGCGTCACGCGCGAACGCCTGCCCGAACGCGGTGATCCGGATGCTCCGGGTCGTCCGGTGAAACAGCGTTTCGCCGAGCATCTCCTCCAGTTCGCGCACCGCGCGCGTCACGACCTGCGGCGATACGCCCAGGCGCGCCGCCGCCTCGCGGAACGTGGGCGCCGCGGCGGCCGCGGCAAAGATCTTCAGGATGTCGAGTCGGTTGAGCATGGAGAACCCTCGTGGCACGCGCATGCGGCAGCGCCTTTCATTCCCGAAATGGGAATTCTGAATGCGCCATTGTTCCATTTTTTTGCGACACGCGAGCGACCACAATGCTCATCAAGCGTGCATCGCAACCGATTCAACTCAGCCCCATGCGCCGCTTTTATCCCTCACTCTGGAGAATCTCATCATGAACGCAAGCACGAAACCGGGCCAACTCGACGGCCGCATCGCCGTGGTAACGGGCGCCAGCTCCGGCATCGGCCGCGCGTCCGCGATCGAACTCGCGCGTCGCGGCGCCAAGGTCGTCGTCTCCGCACGGCGCAAGCCCGAGCTCGATCGACTGGTCGACGAAATCGTGACCGCAGGCGGCGACGCCAAAGCCTTCGTCGCGGACGTCGCGAACGAAGACGATCTGCGCAAGCTGTTCGATTTCACGGTAGCGACCTACGGACGCGTCGACATCGCGTTCAACAATGCCGGCACGGAAGGCGTGTTCGCGCCGCTGCTCGAGCAGGATGCCGAGCGGTTCGACAAGGTGTTCGAACCGAACGTGCGCGGGGTATTCAACTCGATGAAGTACGCCGCTGAAATCATGCTGCGGCAGGGGTCGGGCAGCATCATCAACAACGCGTCGATGGGCGGGCTGATCGGCTTCGAGAATGCGTCGGTCTATATCGCGAGCAAGCACGCGGTGATCGGGATGACGAAGACCGCGTCGATCGAATGGTTCAAACGCGGCGTGCGCGTGAACGCGCTGTGCCCGGGGCTGATCGAAACGCCGTTCCATCATCGCGGCATCTGGCCGTCGGACGAGGCGCAACAGGCGTTCGCCGCATCGACGCCGGCAGGACGCTGGGGCTCCGCCGAGGAGATGGCGACGATCGTCGCGTTCCTCGCGTCGGACGACTCCAGCTACGTGTCAGGGCATGCGCTCGTGGCCGACGGCGGTTATTCGGTGGCATGACGGGCAACGCGCGAGGCCGGGCCGTGGCGGCGTGCGTCACATGCCGCACGCTGCCACCCGGCGTCGGCTAGGCCACCGCCTGCCTCGCGTGCAGCCGCAGCGCCAGCCACGCGATCCCGACCGCCACCGCGCCGACCACGCCGCCGAACGTGCCGATCCACGGCAGCCCGAAGTCGCCGGCGATATGGTTGCCGATCAGCGCGCCCGCGCCAATGCCGACGTTGTACAGCCCGGAGAAGATCGATACCGCGAGGTCGGTTCCCTCCGGCGCCAGCTTCAGCACCCATGCCTGCATCGCCAGCCCGAAGCAGACGATCGCCCCGCCCCAGACCAGCGTATGCACGGACAGCGTGACGATGTTCAACGCGCACGGGAACAGGATCAGCAGGCACCCGGCCAGCGCGACGATCGACCCGAGCAGGAAATCGTCCGGCCGGTGCGGATAGAGGCGGTTGAAGCAGATCGCGGCCGGTATGCCGGCGACGCCGAACAGGATCAGCACATACGTAATCCGGCTGCTGCTCGCGTGATTGACGCTCTGGACGAACGGCTCGATGTACGTGTAAGACGTGAAATGCGCGGACACGACGAGCACGGTGATCGCGTACAGCGCCACCAGCGCGGGCTTGCGCAGGAACACGCCGATACTGCTGAGCGACCCGGCGCCCTGGCTCGGCGATACCGGCAACGTCGCACGCAGCAGCACCAGCGCGACGGCCGCCGCGCCGGCGATGATCAGGAACGTGACGCGCCAGCCGAACGTCTCGCCGACCACGCGCCCGAGCGGAATGCCGGCCACCATCGCGATCGCCGTGCCCATCGCCAGCAGGCTGAGCGCGCGGCTTTTCCGGTCGCTCGGCGCGAGCCGCACGGCCAGCGGCACGGAAATCGACCAGAACACCGCATGCGCGCACGCGATGCCCAGCCGGCCGACCATCAGCACCGCGAAATTCCATGCGACACCGGTCACGACGTGGCTCGCGATGAACCCCAGCAACGCCCACGTGAGCAGCTTGCGACGCTCGACATGGCGCGTGGCCAGCGTCAGCGGCAACGACACGACGGCCACGGCCCACGCGTAGATGGTCAGCATCAGGCCGACGTCGGTCGGCTGCATGTGCAGGCTGTCGCCGATCGCGCTGAGCAGCGCGACAGGCACGAATTCGGTGGTATTGAAGATGAAGGCGGTGAGTGCCAGGGTCAGGACACCCCACCACGAATGCTTGGAACTGACGGCGTCCGGTGTAGCCATACCTGGAATCGGCGAGACGAGGGTTGGGGGCGCGCGGCGCGGAGAACCCGGCCCGGCGATCGCCGCGATTGTACCAGCGGCACATGACACGGCGCGGGGTGGCGTGGCGTCGCGTCGGTGGGCCGCGGGACATGGTCACGACACGGCCGTGCGCCGATAATGTGCCGATACGCTTCTCACGACCCGTTTGCACGCGCCCCTTTCGATCCAGGAGGTACACATGCGCATTGAAACGTCTTTTCTGTTCGATCTCGACGGCACGCTCGTCGACAGCGTCTACCAGCACGTCCTCGCGTGGAAGGAAGCGCTCGATGCGGAAGGCATCGAATTGTCGGTGTGGCGCATCCATCGCAAGATCGGCATGAGCGGCGGCCTGTTCCTGAATCAGCTGCTGCGCGAGACGTCGGGCGACCTCGACGCCGAGCGCGTCGAGCGGCTGGCGCGCCTCCATGCGGCCGCGTACCAGCGGCTGCGCGCGCAGGTCCGGCCGCTGCCGGGGGCGCGCGAGCTGCTGGCCGCGTTGTCGTCGGCGGGCATCCGCTGGGCGATCGCGACCAGCGGGCGGATGGAGACGGCCGCCATCAACCTGGAGGCGCTCGGCGTCGATCCGGCGAAGCAGGTGGTGGTGACGCGCGACCAGGTCAAGTACGCGAAGCCCGACCCCGACCTGTTCCTGACGGCCGCCGCGCAACTGAACGTGCCGATCGAACACACGGTCGTGGTGGGCGACAGCATCTGGGACATGCTCGCCGCCGCCCGCTGCCGCTCGCTCGGCGTCGGGCTGCTGTCGGGTGGGTACGGCAGCGACGAACTCGAACGCGCGGGCGCGCTGCGCGTGTACGATGACCCGGCCGATCTGCTGTGGCATCTCGACGAGATAGCGGCCCGGCCCTGAAACGCGTGCTTCGCCGACGGCGCCTGCACCGGCGCGCCGTCGGTTTGGTCAGGTCGCGAACGACCACCGGCCGCGCCTGCGCGGAACCGGCCCGCGGCCGCCGCGCGGCTCAATCGTCGTCAACGCGCTTGTCGATCAGATAACGGCCCCGCTCGACGCCCGCGAGCAGCGCTTCGTTCTCGGTCATCCAGTCGGGGCCATCGGCCGCCGCCGACGCGCCCAGCTCGATGCGCTCGCCGCCCACATACACCTGCACCTCGTCACGCCACGCGCCGCTGTCGTTGCGCCGCGCCCACACGCGTATCTCGTGCCCGCGATACGGGTCCCGAATCTGTGCGTCCTGTTGATTTTGCACGGTGGCCTCCTTGTACCTATCTGCGATGGCGATGCAAATAATACGCGCCGCATGCGCGCCGCGCGCCCCGTCGGCCCCATATGCACGCGCCGTGCCCGACACCCGCCCGCTGGCACGCGGTTTGCGCGCCGGTCGCGCACCGAACCGCCGCGGCATGCCGCGCGAGCCCGCGAAGCGGTTCCTCCAGCAACCGGACGACGATCCGCGCACCGACGCCTTCCCCGGCTCCGCTCCCGCGACCCGGCTCGCGGATCGAACGTCCCGACCCTTCGCGAAGGAGCCTCGTGTGAATCAAACGACCGATCTGCTCTCCTATCTCGTGACGAGCCAACTGGCCGCGCGCATGCGGTCCGGTGCATGGCTCACGACCGGTCAGCTCGTCGACGTGCAGCGGATGTGGCTCGCGTGCCATCGCGCCGAATGCGGATGGCTTGCGCGGATCAGGATCGCGGACGCGTCCGTGACGATCGCGCAAGGGATCTACGACATCGCGATCGCGAACCGCGATCCCGACAGCGGCGAACGGGTGCGGCTCGACGCCGACTCACCGGAACTGAACGCGCTGCGCGAACGGTGCGACGCGCTGCTGCAGCGGATCGACGGCAGCCGGGACGTCGGCGCATGGTGATCGTGCGGGCCGCGCGGCGCCCGTGACGGGCACGCCGCTTGCGCGGTGAGCCAGTTTTGATCCGACGGAGCCGGCCCATGCGAACCGACGCACTCGACGGAAACGATCTCGACTACTGGTGTGCACGCGCGCTGTGCGCCGACGACGAAGACACGCTGCGTTTCACCGCCGTCACGCCGCATCTGGTCGTGACAGCCGCGTGCGACGCACTCAGGCGGCTCGACACGTGTTTCATGCCGTCGGCGTCGTGGTCCGATGCGGGCGCGGTGCTCGACCGTGTCGACGATCTGCGAATCGCACGGCACGGCGACGACGTCGAATGCGACGCGACCTTCGTCGACGTCCCGTCCACCTGCGGCGCACACGGGCGCAATGCGCGCGTGGCGCTGCTGCGGGCGTTCGTGCGCGCACGCTTTGGCGATGAAATCGATGCACCGCCGCCGTTCCCGCACCGGATCGAACACGGTGCGGTGGTGCGCTGCGATCCCGGCGTGCCGCTTCCCGACGCCGATGACGATCGCGCCACGGGCGACAGCACGGATATCCGCTCGGTGCCGCGCATGTAAGTGCATGCAGGTACCCAGCGTTCATGTAAAAACGACAGTCCCCGCCGCCGCAAGCCCCCACCTGCCCTTGCCCCACGGGAAACCACCCGGCAGGCACGCGCGTTGCGGCGAACCGGCGTCATTGACTGCCGCCCCTACGCCCGCGCCATGGACTCCACGCCGCCCTTTTCTCCGCACCTCTACTTCTGCGACGCCCGCCTCGTCGGGCCGCTCGACGCATGGCCGCAGACGTTCGCGCACATCGCCGGCATGGGCTTCGATCACGTGCTCGTCGGCGCGTTCTGGGCCGCGAGCGTCGCCGGCTTTCCGCGCCACGTGGCCGATTTCCGGCGTCCGTCCCAAGCGTTCGCGACACGCGCGAGCGCGCTCGAAACCTTCTCGCGGCTCGCCCAGCTCGCACACGGCCACGGGCTGCGCGTGCTGCTCGAAGTCGTGCCGGATCGGGTCGCGCGCGAGAACCCGCTGCGTGCCGAGCATCCGGACTGGTACGTCGAGCGCACGCACGACGACGCGCTGATCGATCCGCGCGGCAGCGCGCACGCACTGGACGTCGTCCACGCGAACCTCGGCGATGACGCCGCGCGCGACGCGCTGTCCGCGTGGTGGTGCAAGCACCTCGCCGCGTTCGCCGATGCGGGCGCGGCCGGCTTCCTGATCGATGCGCCGCATCATCTGCCGGCCGACTGGTGGCCCGGCTGGCGGGCGGCGCTGCGCCGTACCCGCCCGGACGTCACGGTGCTCGCCGGCGTGCCCGGCCATGCACGCGACGCGCTGGCGCAGCTCGAAGGCGCCGGGTTCGACGCGGTGTTTTCATCGGTGCGCTGGTGGGATCTGCGCGCCCCGTGGTTCGTCGACGAACACCGGCTGCTGCGGCGCATCGGCGCGCCGATCGCGTTTCCCGACGCGTTCGACGGCCCGCGCCTCGCCGACGACTGGCCCGACGCGTCGGATGACACCCTCGCCCGCGCCTATCGCCGCGCGTTGTGGACCGCTG
>NZ_JAAGPC010000099.1:0-232 GCF_017104595.1 Burkholderia sp. Tr-20390
TGAATACACAGAGGATGTCATGATTGTGAGTACGAGGGAGAGCAGTTGGGTGCTAGGAGAAGTGGACGAGTGGAGAGGGAGGAAAAGCTGCAGAAGAGATGACACACACGTATATATGGTAAGCTCGGAATACTAATATGAGAATGATGAAATGCTTAGAACGTTAAGAGTTGTGTGTATTATGTGTGTAAAGCTGGTATGGTATTTATAATATTGTAGGTTTCTTTTTTTT
>NZ_JAAGPC010000100.1:0-32991 GCF_017104595.1 Burkholderia sp. Tr-20390
TTGCCGGCCGATGCCACTGCGTCCGGCGGCGTGCGGATCGTGCGCACGCGGCCGAAGGTCGTGCTGCTGTGGGCGTCGCAGACCGGCAACATCGAATCGTTGACCGAGGATTACGCGACGCAACTGATGAACGCCGGCTTCGAAATCCGCACCGCGTGCATGTCCGACTATCCGGCGGCGTCGCTCGCCGGCGCGCAATATGTGCTGCTGATGACCAGCACGTTCGGCGACGGCGATGCGCCCGACAACGGCAGCGATTTCTGGGAAGCGTTGCGGGCCGGCAGCGCCGCGCGCCTCGACGGCGTGCACTTCGCGGTGCTCGCGTTCGGCGATCGCAACTACGACCAGTTCTGCGGCCACGGCCGCCGGCTCGACGCGCGGCTCGCGGAACTCGGCGCGGCGCGCCTCTGTGCACGCGTCGATTGCGACGTCGAATTCCAGCGCGACGCAGACCAGTGGCTCGAACGCGTCGTCGCGCGGATCAAGGAGGCCGATGCCGCGCTGCACGCGGTGCCGTCCGGCGGGATGAGCGCGTCGGGGCTGCTGCCGACGAAAGCGCACCCGGCGCCGTCGAAGCTCGTCGCGAACCTGCGGCTGAACCGCCCGGGCGCGGCGAAGGACACGCGCTACGTGTCGCTGTCGACCGAAGGCGCGAACCTCGAATACGAAACCGGCGACGCGCTCGGCGTGTGGCCGACCAACTGCCCGGAGCTGGTCGACGAGCTGCTGTCGGTCACCGCGCTGAAGGCCGATGCGCCCGTGTCGGTGGCGGGCGTCGGCGACGTGCGCCTCGGCGATGCACTCGCGCGTCACTTCGACATCACGCGCCCGCATCCGGACACGCTTGCGTTCATCGCGTCGCGCAGCACGAACGGCGCGCTGAAGTCGCTGCTCGGCGACGACCGCAAGGGCGACCTGAAGCAATGGCTGTGGGGGCAACAACTCGCGGACGTGCTGCACGAGTTTCCAGTCGAGCTGTCGGGCACGGAGCTGGTCGGGATGCTCAAGCGCATGCAGCCGCGCCTCTATTCGATCGCGTCGAGCCCGAGCGCGCACCAGGGCGAGATTCACCTGACCGTGTCGGCCGTGCGCTATCACAATGGCCGGCGCGCGCGCAAAGGCGTGGCGTCGACGTTCCTCGCCGATCGCGCGGACGACGGCCGCGTGCCGGTGTTCGTGCAGAAGTCCGCGCATTTCCGGCCGCCGGTGAACGGTGACGTGCCGATCGTGATGGTCGGCCCGGGCACCGGGGTCGCGCCGTTCCGCGGCTTCCTGCACGAGCGGCAGGCGCGCGGCGCGCGCGGGCGCAACTGGCTGTTCTTCGGCGAGCAGCATGCGCAGACCGA
The DNA here is from genome assembly GCF_017104595.1 of Burkholderia sp. Tr-20390. NCBI lineage: Bacteria > Pseudomonadati > Pseudomonadota > Betaproteobacteria > Burkholderiales > Burkholderiaceae > Burkholderia > Burkholderia sp. Tr-20390. Next base: position 1,347 of record NZ_JAAGPC010000100.1, read on the forward strand.
CTTCTACTACGGCGACGAGCTGGGCGAGATGCACGACAGCGGTTTCCTGACGCGGCTCGACCTCGCGTTCTCGCGCGACCAGGCCGACAAGATCTACGTGCAGGACCGGATGCGCGAGCAGGGCGCCGAGCTGTTCGCGTGGCTGGAGGAAGGCGCGCACTTCTACGTGTGCGGCGATGCCGCGCGGATGGCGAAGGATGTCGACACGGCGCTGAAGGCGGTGGTCGCCGAGCATGGCGGGATGTCGGATGAAGCCGCGAACGATTATGTCGCGCGGCTCTCGAAGGCGCGGCGCTACATGCGGGACGTGTACTGAATGCCGGCGACGCGGGCCCGGCGGGTTACGCCTGATCGTCCGGTTGCGGCCGGTTGAACCACTGCCGGCTCGAGCGCGACAGCAACAGCAAGGTCGCCAGCGTGAACAGGCAGTAGACGGCGCTCAGGAAATCGACCGGCCGATGGGCGACCGTAAAGGCCATCAATGCGAGCGTGGCGATGACCAGCCCGATCATCGTGATGCGCGCCCAGTTCTTCCGGCGCGCGATCTGCACGACGAGCAGCGCGAGGACGATGGCGATCGCGATGAAGGCCGCCGCGAGTATCTGGACGAACCTGACGCGTAACGCGTCGCCCGAGACGCGGTCGAGCAGGGCCGGAACGATGGCCGACTCGAAAATGGCGATCCGGTACGCGAAGATGCACCACGCACCTGCCAGCAGCGTGACGGCCACCCGGACCGTTTCCGGCGTATCTCCGCCGAAAATCGGCATATTCTTCAGCGAAGTCATTTTCATTCCGATGGGTTCCTTCGCGGCGGCGGGCATGCCGCTTGCGCTCGGCTGGCGGCGTCGCGGCCGCAGGCGGGAATCGATCGTCGCAGCGTAGCACAGGCGTCGGCAATGGCCGGTTCGTTTCGCGGCCGGCGCGCACCTTCCTTCACGATCGAACGGAGCAAACATGAAGACGAGATTCGTCAGGGCGGCGGCCCGGGCCGCGACCGTCGGCATCCTGATGGCGGCCGCGGCAGGGAACCTGCCCGCCGCCGCGCAGGGCGCGTCGTCGCCCGTCGGGTCGGCCGCCGCGACCCCCGACAACGCGGTGCTGCTCACGGTATTCCTGAAACATGACCAGTCGCGCCCGCTTGCCGAGCTGAATGCGCAGCTCGCGAAGCAGGGGTTTTACAAGGCGTTTCCGCCGCCGGGTGTCGAAGTGGTGAGCTGGACCGTGACGATGGGGATCGGGCAGATCGTCGTGCTGCGGTTGCCGGCGTCGCGGCTGCGGGAGGTCAATCGCGTGCTCGAGGATACGGCGTGGGGCGCGTACCGGACGGAGTTCTATCCGACTTACGACTACAAGGCGATCGGGTTGGGGGAGCATGAGCGGGCGAAGTGAGGTGGACCACTTTGTGCTCCGGTCGCACGGGAATGCGTGCGATATTGGCAAATTTTTAATGCGATCCAGATAGGCCGGAGACCGTCCTTAATATTTAGATATAAGGCGAGTTGTTTTCCGGGTTTGGTTCATGGTTTTTTAATCAGGATTAGTTTTTTTGAGATTAATTTGTTAATGGCTGTCAAAGAAAGGGCGCAACATCGATCGTGTTTTGTCCTTCGTCAAATGACGGCCGTCGCAGTGGGAGTCATGCATCGCACTAGCGTGGCGTTGATTGATGGCGGTCTTCGCTGGCGATATTTTCTGGTAAGATTCGCGCCGCTCGATCGAGTCGAAACGATGTCGGGGAAACGAAAATCGTCGAACGAGCATTGATGCCGCCTTTTCGGGGAGCGGCAGTACGACATGTAGTGAATTATCCGGTTTGGCACTATGTCAAGCGGACACGACTCACCAATAATGCACGAGACCAGAAAACTTCCGCTTGTCGTCGATCTCGACGGCACGCTGACGACGTCGGATACCCTGATGGAGTCAGTGATATGTGTCATCAAGCATCAACCAGCGAACCTGCTGAGGCTGCCTTTCTGGCTTGCCGGCGGCCGTGCCGCATTCAAGGGCAAGGTTGCCGAGCAGGCCGATTTCCGGGCAGAGATGCTTCCGTATCGCAAGCCGCTCGTCGATTATCTTGTTCGCGAACGCGAAAGCGGCCGCAGGATCGTACTGGCGACGGCCGCGCACCGCTCGATCGCCGAACAGGTGGATACCCATCTCGGCCTGTTCGATCTCGTTATCGCCACCAGCGGCGACACGAACCTGAAAGGCGAGGCCAAACTTGCCTGCATTCGCGAGCAGCTCGGTGACAATTTCGTCTATGCAGGTGACAGCAAGGCCGACATGCCGATCTGGGAAGGCGCCAAGGGCGCCATTCTGGCGGGTGTTGCGCCGAATGTCGCCACCGATGTCCGGAAAAGCATGCCCGTCGAGCGGGAGTTCGAGAACGAGCGTGCGGGCCTGTCGATGTGGTGCAAGGCGCTGCGCGTCCATCAATGGCTGAAGAACCTGTTGCTGTTCATTCCACTGCTGACGGCGTTCGCGTTCTTCGACACCGACAAAGTCGCCACGCTGGCGCTCGCATTTCTTGCGATGTCGCTTGGCGCGTCGGCCACCTACATCTGCAACGACCTCTGGGATCTGGACAACGATCGACGTCATCCGCGCAAGCGCAATCGCGCGTTCGCTAGCGGCGCGTTGTCGATCGCACAGGGGCTCGGCGCCGCCGCGCTGTTGCTCGTGATGGCATTTGCACTGGCATTCGCCGTGTCGACCGGGTTTGCCGCCATGTTTGCCCTCTATCTGGTGCTCACGACTGCCTATAGCTGGCGTTTGAAGTCCGTCGTGCTGCTCGACGTCGTCGTGCTGTCCCTGCTGTATACGCATCGGATCGTCGCGGGAGCCATTGCCGCGGATATTCTGGTCAGCCGCTGGTTGCTTGCTTTTTCCGTGCTGGCGTTCCTGAGTCTCGCGCTCGTGAAACGCTGCTCCGAGCTCGTGTTCCTGCGTCAGAGTGATAAGCGCGTGTCGGCGGGCCGCGATTATCGTGTGGCCGATCTCGAAGTGCTGTGGCCGTTCGGAATCGGTGCGTCGCTGGCGGCAGTGGTCGTGTTCGGTCTGTTCATCAGCGCGCCCGAAACGGCAGCGCGCTACACGATTCCGCATTTGCTCTGGCTCGTCCAGATCGGATTGATCTATCTATTTGGGCGATTGTGGATTACGACGGTGCGCGGTGCGATGCACGACGATCCGATCGTCCATATTCTCGAAAACCGTGGCAGTTTCAGCATGCTCTGCGTCATGGTGGCGCTTGTGATGGCCGCTCATTTCGTGCCAGCCCCATGAACGGAGCAAACCCTATGACGGAAAAGAACCGAAACCGCGTGCGGGCATTTTGCCGCTTCGCCATCGTGTACGTGCTGCTGTTCGTGTGTGCCGGAAACATCACCAACAGCATGCTGTTGAAGTGGGGGTTCCGCGACGACCAGAAGGACGGCTTTGCGACGAGCTACAGCCTCGTCGGGATGATGAACGGAGACGCGCCGAAGCCATTCGTCTACCGCTCGTCGTTTCCGAAGGCGGCAAAGTGGATCGCAGAACGCATCGACCCGGCCATGCGGGCCAAGCTGTTTAAGTCGATCACGCGGCATGATTCACTGCGCAATGCCTACTTCACGAGCGTGCCGGGTGAATACTGGACACCGGTCGTGGCGCTCGTCTATCACCTGACGTATATCGCCGTCGTATTGGCGACGCTGCTTGCGCTATTGCTCGTCTACAAGCTTGCCCGGCTACACGGATTGAGCTTCGGGCATTCGGTCGGTTTCCTTGCCGCGTTCAGTTTCATCTACCCGCTGACGTTCCAGCAGGGCGGCTACTACTACGATTTCTTCGAACTGCTCGGCGTGCTCGGTGCGTGCTACTTCGTGCTGATGAACCGATGGCTCGCGTGCACGTTGACGATCGCGGTCTTTTCGCTGAACAAGGAAACGTTCTTCCTGGTGCCGCTCGCGCTGTTCTTCCTGCATGAGCGTGAAGTCGCGCTGTCAAGGCGCGTCGCATGGCTTGTCGTGCAACTGGGCATCTGCGCGGCGACCCGGCAATTCATCATGAGCGGGTATGGCGGGAACGCGGGGGGCTTCGTTGAATACCACGTGTGGGACAACCTGAAGTTCTGGCTGAATCCGGCATCCTACCTGTCGTTCTACAACCTTGTCGGCAAGGGCATCTTTACCCCGAGCCTCGAGAACCCGCTGATGCTCGTACCGCTTGCGGTGTTCTTCCGAGCGGCTTGGTGTGCGACGCCCGCCCGCTACCGGACCTACTTCCTTGCCGCCTTCCTGCCGGTGCTGGCGCTGTTCTGCTTTTTCGGTTATCGGGACGAGGCGCGAAACTTTTCGGTCGTCTTTCCCGCGATCGTGTTGATCGCACTGCACGGTGCCAACCGGTTCAATGCGATCTTTGGCGAAAGCACTGGCGGGCAAGGTGGCGCTCGCGTCCGCTCCGGCCATCAACTGGATGCCGTCGTGACGACGGAGGCCGCGCGATGAAGTGGCTGATCGTGATTGCGAGTGGCGCTTTCGGCGGGCTCGCCAGCCTCCTGCTCAGGGTGGCAGCACTCAAGGGCGTTGCGCTCGGCGAGTCGAGCGTATTGCCGTGGGTCATACGGGGTGCGGCCGTCGGCGCGTACGGGATTGGATTTGTGCTTTACGCAGTTGCGCTGCGCAAGACTTCGCTCGGCATTGCGTACCCGACAATGGTCGCGACTTCCATGCTCGTCGTGCTGGCATTTACGGCGCTGCACGAGCACTTGTTGCGGCCGATGCAGGCGGTCGGCGCGGCGGTCATCCTCCTCGGCGTCTGGATGGTCACGCGGTACGCGTAATTGGTGCGCCGAAGCCGGTACGCGGCACGGCCGTGGTAGCTGTGTCGATGCCGGTCCTGTAACCACTCAGGGAAATTGCGGACAGCTATCCGGGTTGTCCCGTCTCCGAAGCGCTCCAGGCGCCAGCGCATTCGTTCTTGGTTGCGCCGCCTTGCCAGGTTGATGCGTGCCGATGGGCGTCTGTATCGTCAGAACTTGAGAAGATGGCCGCTTAAGGCGCCCCCTGATCAATCTGTCCCCATTCCCAAGTAGCCCCCAGCCTCATGGTTTTATCCTCGCGCGCAGCGCGCCACCCGGCAGTTTTCTCCCAAATGCATCACAAGTCATTCATCAGATGAAAAAACCATCCCGGTTCCCGGTATGATGCGCACCTTGCGTCGCAGGACGCCTTGTTTCTTTATGCGTTTTTGATGGTCGAGATACCACAAATCCGCACAAAGCCGACGTGAAAGATTCTGTAATATAAATTCCGTATACTCGTAAGTTCTGACCCAGGCGCCTCCGAGCCCGTCTTCGGCCGGCCGCCCACGCAGAACAACCACAGATACGTCGCCGCCCGGCCAACCCGCGCCGCGACACGCTATGCACCACCACTGAACAACTTATGTCTTCCCGCCACTCTGGTTCGCCTGGTCGTGCCGCGGCGGTGATCGCCCGTGCCCGGGCGCTGATCCGCAACGAGCGCGTGCTGTCGCCGCTGCTCGCGCTCGGCATCGGCCTGCTGCTGATCGTGGTTTTCCAGCACCTGTCGGAATCCGTCGACTACCGGTCGGTGATCCGCCAGTTGCGTCACATGTCCACCGGCGAGTGGGGCGCGTCGCTGGCCGCGACGGCCCTCAGCTATCTCGCGCTCGTCGCCCGCGACGCGGTCGGCCTGCGCTACGTCGCCGCGAAGGTGCCGCGCGTCGCGCTGTGGATCGGCGCGATCGCCGGGTCCGCGCTCGGTAACGCGACCGGCTTCGGCGCGCTGACGGGCGGCGCGGTGCGCGCACGCGTGTACGGCGTGTCGGGCGTCACGCCCGCGCAGATCGGCCGGATGACGGTGTTCACGAGCGGCACGCTGGCGCTCGCGATGGTGTTGATGACGGCAGTCGGCATGGTCTGCATGCCGGAAGCGCTCGCCGCGATGCTGCACGTCGCGCCCGGCGTGCTGACCTGGACCGGGGCGGCGCTGCTGGTGGTGCTGGCCGCGATGGTCGTGATGTGCGGCCACACCGCGCGCCCGGTCGTCACGCGCTTCAAGTGGCTGTCGTTCGACGTGCCGGCACGGCGCGATCTCGTTGCGCAGGTCGTCTATGCGGTACTCGACGTCGTCGCGGCGGGCCTGACGCTGTGGGTGCTGCTGCCGGCCGCGCCGGTCGGCTTCCCGACCTTCATTACTGTTTACGCCGCCGCGTTGCTGCTCGGGATGATCGGCCATACGCCGGGCGGGATCGGTGTGTTCGAAGCCGCGATGGTCTTCACGCTGGGCCGCGAAGTGCCGCCGCACGCGATGGTCGCCGCGCTGATCGCGTATCGCGCGATCTATTTCGGCGTGCCGCTCGTGCTGTCGGCCGGCCTGCTGGCCGGTTTCGAGGGCCGCGCGTTACGGCGCCGGCTCGTGACGCGGCAGGCCGTGCGCGTGTCGCAGCTCGCACCGGTGTTCCTGAGCCTCGTGACGTTCGCGGTCGGCGGGATGCTGGTGATCTCGAGCGCGACGCCCGCGTTCTGGCACCGGATCGCGATCCTGCGCCACCTCGTGCCGCTGTGGGTGCTCGAAGGCTCGCAGGTGATCTGCAGCGTGCTCGGCGTGGCGCTGCTGTTCGTCGCGCGCGGGCTGCTGCGCCGCCTCGACGGTGCCTGGTGGATGACCTTCGCGCTGACGCTCGCCAGCCTCGCGCTGTCGCTGGCGAAGGGCCTCGCGTTCGTCGAGGCCGGCGTGCTCGGCACGCTGCTGGTGCTGCTGCTCGTCAGCCGTCGCCGCTTCAACCGCCATTCGTCGCTGCTGGCCGAGCGCTTCACGGTGAGCTGGTTCGTGTCGGTGGCAATGGTGCTGATGCTGGCCGTGTGGGTGCTGTTCTTCGCGTTCCGCGACGTGCCGTACACGCGCGAGCTGTGGTCGCATTTCTCGTTCGACGCGCGTGCGCCGCGGGCGCTGCGCGCGACGCTCGCGTCCGGCGTGTTCGTCGCGCTGTTCGCGCTGTGGCAACTGCTGCGCCCGGCGCCGGGCCGCTTCGTGAAGCCTGCGGAGCAGGACCTGTCGGATGCTGAACGAATCATCCGCGCGCAGGAATGCAGCGATGCGGGCCTCGCGCTGATGGGCGACAAGTCGTTCCTGTTCTCGGAGTCCCGCCGGGCCTTCCTGATGTATGCGAAGAACGGCCGCACGTGGGCCGCGCTCCACGATCCGGTCGGGCCGCGCGAGGAATGGCCGGCGCTGATCAGCAAGTTCATCGCGCTCGCCCACGCGCATAGCGGCCGTGCGGCGTTCTACCAGGTGCGCGCGAACGCGCTGCCGCTGTATCTCGACGCGGGGCTCACGCTGATGAAGCTCGGCGAGGAAGCGCATATCGCGCTCGACCGGTTCGACCTGAAGGGTTCGAACCGCTCGCACCTGCGCTACGCGCTGCGCCGCGGCGACAAGGACGCGCTGACGGTCGAGGTGATCGCACCGAGCGACGTGCCGGCCGCGCTGCCGGCGCTGCGCGACATCTCGGACGGCTGGCTCGACAGCCGCGACGCGCGCGAGAAGAGCTTCTCGGTGGCCGCGTTCCACGACGGCTATCTGGCGACGCAGTCGGTGATGCTCGTGCGGCAGGCCGACAAGCCGATCGCGTTCGTCACGTTCATGACGACCGACCTCAACACCGAGGCGACGGTCGGCGTGATGCGCCATCTGCCGGACGCGTCGCCGTACGCGATGGAATATCTGTTTACGCAGCTCGCGCTGCATCTGAAGGAAGCAGGCTTCCGCAAGCTGAGCCTGGGCATCGCGCCGTTCTCGGGGATGGGGGCGGCGAAGATGCCGTCGCCGTTGCACCGCATCGGCCTGATGGTCTGGCGCTTCGGCGGCCGCTTCTACAACTTCCGCGGCTTGCGCGCATTCAAAAGCAAGTTCGAACCGCACTGGGAGCCGCGTTACCTCGCGGCTTCGGGCACGGTCGGCGTGTTCGTCACGCTGGCGGATCTGTCATTGCTGGCTGGAGGTCGGCGTTCATGATGTTGAAGAAGGGAATCGCGCGGGCGGCAGCCGCCTGCGCGGGAATGATGCTGGCCGGCGCCGCGTGCGCCACCCAGCCAGCCGCAATGAAGGCCGAAACCGTATCGGGCGGCCGCTACGGGCCCGTGACCGTCACCAAACCCAGCGGGCCGTTGCGCGGCTTCGTCGTGCTGTTCTCGCGCGAGGCCGGCTGGAATGCGGCCGACCAGCAGGCCGCCGAGGCGCTCGCGAAGGCCGGTGCGATGACGGTCGGCGTCGATTCCGAGCGGTATGCGATGAATCTCGCCGCGAAGCAGGAGACCTGCCATCACCTCGACGGCGACGCCGAAGCGGTCAGTCACCAGCTCGAGCGCCTTGCACAGTCGTCGCGCTACTTCACGCCGATCGTCGCGGGCGTCGGCCAGGGCGGCACGATCGCGAAGCAGATCCTGTCGATGGCGCCGGAGAACACGATCGCCGGTGTCGTATCGGTCGATCCGGCCGCCAGGCTCGATCCGCGCTTCAAGCCGTGCCCGCCCGATCCGACGATCGTGCGCCGCGCGATGCCGGGCTTCGTCGACACGGCGGCCACGGGCGATTCCGCGAAGCTCGTGTCGCTCGTCACGTCGCATCTGCTGGACACCACCCGCGGCGACGAACTCGACGTGTCGGACCTGCCGCTCGTCGAGCTGCCGGCCAAGGGCGGCAACGGCCAGCTCGCGATCGTGATCTCGGGTGACGGCGGCTGGCGCGATCTCGACAAGACGATCGCCGAGGCGCTGCAGCGCGACGGCGTGTCGGTGGTCGGCATCGACAGCCTGCGCTATTTCTGGAGCGAGAAGCCGCCGGCACAGGTGAGCCGCGATCTCGCGCGCGTGATGCGCACCTACATGGCGCGCTGGCATGCGAACCGCGTGGCGCTGGTCGGCTATTCGTTCGGTGCCGACGTGATGCCGTTCGCGTACAACCGGCTGCCGGCCGACCTGCGCGACAAGGTCGCCGTGATGTCGCTGCTCGGCTTCGCGCCGGCCGCCGATTTCCAGATCCGCGTGACGGGCTGGCTTGGCATGCCCGCAAGCGACAAGGCGCTGAAGGTCGCGCCGGAAATCGCGAAGGTGCCGCCGCAGCTCGTGCAGTGCTTCTATGGCGCGGAAGAGAAGGACACGATGTGTCCGGCACTCGCGAACACGGGCGCCGACGTGATCAAGACGCAAGGCGATCACCACTTCGGCCGCGACTACATCGCGCTCGAGAAGAAGATCCTCGGCGCGTTCGGCAAGCCGGTCGCGGCACGCTGAACGCCGGCGCCCGCTTTGCAGCGGGCGCCGGCCGGTAGCTTCCGGTTCATCGTACGGGCGGCCTGCGGGCCGCCCGTTTCATTTTGCGGCGGGCATCGCCGTTCGCGCATCGTGCTGATAGAAGCCCGGGAACCGGTCGAGTTGCCGCTGTGCGGCCGTGATGTCCGTGCCGTCGCCGAGCACCGCGCTCGAAAACCCCGTGCGCTCCATCAACAGCAACTGGTCGACCAGCACCTCGCCGGTCGCGCGCAGGTCGCCCGTGAAGCCGTAGCGCTTGCGCAGCAGGTACGCCTGGCTGTACGCACGCCCATCGGTGAACGACGGAAACGCGAGGTCGATGCGCGCGGCCCGCGCGATGTGTTCGGCGAGCGGCGGCAGTTCCTCGTCGTTGCCGATCGTCAGCGTCGCGTCGTCGTGCCGCTGCGTGTCGCCGGCGTGTTCGGCCGGTGTCAGCAGCCGGATGCGTGTGGTCGAATTCTCTGCGTGCGTCATGCGTGCTCCACCTGATGGCGCGCGTCGTTCGCGGCGGCCTTGAAGGGTTCCGTGCCGATGCGGCGGACGGTGTCGATGAATCGCTCGCTGCGGCCGTCGTCGTCGATGCGCGCGTCGAGATACGCGTTGACGATCGCATCGACGACATCGACGATCTCGTCCGCCGAAAACGACGGGCCGATCACCTTGCCCGGCCGCGCGGGGCCGCTCGCGCTCGAGCCGTCCGAGCCGCCGAGCGTGACCTGGTACCACTCGGCGCCGTCCTTGTCGACGCCGAGGATGCCGAGGTGGCCGCTGTGATGATGGCCGCACGAGTTGATGCAGCCGCTGATGTGCAGGTCGATGTCGCCGACGTCGTGCAGCATGTCGAGATCCTGGAAGCGCTCGGCGATCGCATCGGCGATCGGGATCGAGCGTGCATTCGCGAGCGCGCAGAAGTCACCGCCCGGGCACGCGATCATGTCCGTCAGGAGTCCGACGTTCGCGCTGGCGAGCCCGATCGCACGCGCGTTTTCCCACAGCAGGAACAGGTCGTCGACATGCACCCATGGCAGCACGACGTTCTGCGTGTGCGTGACGCGCGCCTCGCCGGCCGAGAACTGGTCGGCGAGATCGGCGAGCGCGTCGAGCTGGTCCGGCGACGCGTCGCCCGGTGCCTGCAGGCGGCGCTTGAACGACAGCGTGACGATGCGCAGCGCCGGGTCGCGGTGGTCGGCCACATTGCGTGCGAGCCAGCGCGCGAAGGCCGGATGGCGGGCCGCCTGGGCGGACAGGCGCAGGTTCGCGTCGCGCAGGCTGACCGTGCGCGGCTTGAGGCGCGGCGGGACGAACGATGCGGCGACGCGCTCGAACTCGACCTGTGGAATCGTATGCAGCCCGCCGTCGTGATCGACGATCTGGCGGAACTCTTCCTCGACGTCGTCGATATAGCGCTGTCCCTCGGTCTTCACGAGGATCTTGATGCGCGCCTTGTACTTGTTGTCGCGCCGTCCGTAGCGGTTGTACACGCGGACGATCGCCTCGATGTAGTTCATCACGTGCTGCCATGGCAGGAACGCGCGCAGCAGCGTCGCGATCATCGGCGTGCGGCCCATCCCGCCGCCGACGCTCACACGAAAGCCGAGCGCACCCGCGTCGTTGCGCACGAGCTTCAGCCCGACGTCGTGCCAGTCGGTGGCGGCGCGGTCTTCGGTCGCGCCGGTGATCGCGATCTTGAACTTGCGCGGCAGGAACGCGAACTCGGGGTGCAGCGTGGTCCACTGGCGCATCACTTCGGCGAACGGGCGTGGATCGGCGATCTCGTCCGGCGCGACGCCGGCGCGCTCGTCGCACGAGATATTGCGGATGCAGTTGCCGCTCGTCTGGATGCCGTGCATGTCGACGGTCGCGAGCAGGTCCATCACGTCGGCGGCCTTGTCGAGCGGAATCCAGTTGAACTGCACGTTGGTGCGTGTCGTGAAGTGCGCGCTGCGAGTCGGCAGGCGTAGCGTGCCGAGCACGGCCTGGGCGTCGGATGCGGCGCGGTAGGTGGCGTCGTCCGGCACGTCGTAGTCGCGCGCGATCCGCGCGAGCACGCGCAGCTGTGCGCTCGACAGTTCGCCGTACGGGACGGCCACGCGCAGCATCGGCGCGTGGCGCTGCACGTACCAGCCATTCTGCAGGCGCAGCGGCCGGAAGGCCTCTTCGCTCAGCGTGCCGTGCTGCCAGCGTTCGAGCTGGTCGCGAAACTGGGCGGCGCGGCTGTGCACGAGCGCCCGGTCGAAAACGGTATATCGATACATGACGTGATACGCGAGAGGAGCCGTGGCGCGGAGCGCGCGGCTCGGGACAGACGTTGCGACGGGTGTCAGGCAACCGGAGACAGCGTAGGGAACGCGGTGCGGCGGGACAAGCAGCAGATGGGGACGAAAAGGGCGCAGCAGATGGCCGGCGTGAGCCCGACGTGGGCCGGGCATGCGTGCGGGCATGCCCGTGGCGGGCGTTTATGCGGCGGCGTCGACGACGAGCGCCGGATCGAGCGCGCGGATGCGCTGGTCGATGAAGTAGCCGCCGCCTTCCTGATAGCGCAGGAACAGGCGGCCGCACGAGCGGCAGCGGTTGACGGTGCAGCGGTTGTACGGGAAATGGCGCAGCGCGATCGGCGCGTCGTCCGACGCGTAGCGCGTGCCGGCCGGGTGATATTCGGCGTAGGTCGGCTCCGTCTCGTCGGGCGGCGCGAGCGTGGCGACTTCGGTCAGTTGCGCGTCCTGCAGCGACAGCGGCAGGGTCGTCCATCCGGCGAGCGGCGTTTTCGTGCAGATGCACGACTGCGTGATGTGCGCGGCTTCAGCGGTCAGTTTCAACAGCGCGTCGTGATCGAGGTAGGGCAGTTGACTCATCGGAAATCATGAAGGGCGGCGGGAACAGCACTGTAACCCGCGTGCGGATTGCGCGCATCACCGCGACGCACGCGGTGCGCACCGGGTGAGATTCAGCCGCCCTTGCGGACCGACGGCTGCGCGACGAGCTCGCCGAGCACACGGATCGCACGCTCGATGTCGCGGCTCCACGGATGGCCGAAGTTCACGCGCACGCAACGCTCGAAGCCGTGCGCGGCCGAAAACAGCGGCCCCGGCGCGAAGCTGATCCCGCGTGCGATCGCCTGGCGATGCAGCTCCATCGCGTCGATCGCGTCGGGAAACGCAAGCCAGAGAAAATAGCCGCCTTCCGGCCGCACCCACTCGACGCCGGCCGGCAGCCAGCGCCGCAGCGCGTCGTCCATCCGGTCGAGCTGCGCGTGCAGCGCGCCGCGCAGCTTGCGCAAATGCCGGTCGTAGCCGCCGTGCTCGAGATAGTTCGCGATGCCGACCTGCGCGGGAATGCTGGCCGACAGCGTCGTCATCAGCTTGAGCCGCTGCACCTTCTCCGCGAACCGGCCGGCGGCGGCCCAGCCGATCCGGTAGCCGGGCGCGAGCGTCTTCGAGAACGAACTGCAATGCATCACGAGGCCGTGCCGGTCGAACGCGCGCGCGGGCAGCGGATAGTCGGGGCCGAAGTGCAGCTCGCCGTACACGTCGTCCTCGATCAGCGGCACGTCGCGCGCGGCGAGCAACGCGACGAGCGCGCGCTTTTTCTCGGCGGACAGCGTGACGCCGGTCGGATTCTGGAAGTTGGTCATGAACCAGCACGCGCGGATGTCGTGCCGGTCGAGCCCGTTCGCGAGCGCGTCGAGATCGAGGCCCGTGCGCGGATCGACGGGTATCTCGACCGCGCGCAGGTCGAGCCGCTCGATCGCCTGCAGCGCCGCATAGAAACCGGGCGCTTCGACGGCCACGACGTCGCCGGGCCGCGTGACGGCCATCAGGCACAGGTTCAGCGCTTCGAGCGCGCCGTTCGTGACGACGATCTCGTCGATCGGCTGCGAGATGCCGGTCGCGAGATAGCGCCGCGCGATCTGCTGGCGCAGCGCCTCGTTGCCGGGCGGCAGGTCGACGACCGTGCTCCACGGGCTGACGAGCCGCGTGGCCTGCGCGAGCGATTTCGCGAGACGCGGCAGCGGAAACAGTTGCGGCGACGGGAACGCGGAGCCGAGCGGCACGATGCCGGGTTGCGTCGCCGCGTCGAGGACGGAGAACACGAGGCTGCTGATGTCGACCTTGCGCGTGACGCCGGCGCGGTTTGCCTGCCGCTTGGCGGCCGGGCTTGCCGCCGGCGTGGCGCCCGGCGCGACGTAGTAGCCCGAGCGTTCGCGCGCGCGGATCAGCCCCCACTGTTCGAGCAGGTAGTACGCGCGAAACACCGTCGACTGGCTCACGCCGTGCTGCGCGATGATCTGCCGCAGCGACGGCAGGCGCGTGCCGACGGCGAGGTTGCCGTTGCGGATGTCGTCGGCGATCGTGTGGGCGAGGGTTTCGTAGCGTTTCATCGGCGAGGGTGGCGCGCGCCGTCGCCACGCGCGGGCCGGAGTGGCGCCGCGCCGGCGGGCGCGGCTCATTGTCCGATGCGCGGCCCGAAAAGGAAAGCGCAGGCGCGGCGGCCGCGCTTTCCGGCTGGGTCAGGCCGCGTTCGGCTCGACGTTCGGCCGGTTCGCGGCGGCGCGCAGCGGCTGCAGCGGCTCGACCTTGCCGACGATGAACAGATACGACAGCGCGCCGACCACGCACAACGCACCGGCCACCGCGAGCGGCACGACGAACGAGCCCTTCGTGATCGACAGCATCACGCCCGTGAACGTCGTGATGAAGATCCCCGCGAGATTGCCGGCGAAGTTCTGGATGCCGCCGAGCGACGCGACATGCGCGGGCGTCGGCGCGACTTCGCCGACGAGCGTCCACACGTTGGCGCCTGCAAACGACAGGCTCGCATAAGCCAGCGCGAACAAAGCGAGGCAGGCCCACACGTTCTCGACGAAGGCCGACAGCGCGATCGACGAAGACAGCAGCATGCCGAGCACGAGGCAGGTCTTGCGCGCGGCGGTCGCGCTCCAGCCGCGGCGGAACAGGCTGTCCGACACATAGCCGCCGAGCCAGCCGCCGGGAATCGCGAGCAGCGCGGGCAGCATGCCCCACGTGCCGAGCGACGCGAGCGAGAAGCCGCGCGACTGCAGCAGGTAGCTCGGGAACCACGTGATGAAGAAGTAGATCGCGAAGTTCAGGCAGAACAGCCCGATCATCATGCCCCACACGGTGCGGTAGCGGAACAGGTCGAGCCACGACACCTTCGGGCCGTCGGTTGCGGCCGCAACGGTCGGGGCGCCGCGCTGCGCGAGCAGCGCGTCGACGGCGTCGGGCGCGATCGCGCGATAGCGTTCCGGGTCGCGATAGACGAACCACCACGCCAGTGCCCACACGATGCCGATGCCGCCGGTGATCACGAACGACCCGCGCCAGCCGACGATCGAGATCAGCCACGCGACGAGCGGCAGCGACAGCGCGGAGCCGACGCGCGAGCCGCTGTCGAAGATGCTGCTCGCGAGCCCGCGTTCGCTGCGCGGGAACCAGTTGAACGCGACCTTCGCGAACGACGGGATCGCGGCCGCTTCACCGACGCCGAGCATCAGCCGCACGCCAACGAGCTGCGCGAGGCCGCGCGCGGCACCCGTCGCGACGGTGAACACCGACCACCAGCCGACCGCGAGCGCGAGGCTCACGCGCACGCCGACCTTGTCGATGAACCAGCCGGCCGGCAGTTGCAGGAACGCGTAGGTCCAGAAGAATGCGCTCAGCACGAGCCCCATGCCGACCGCGTCGAGGCCGAGGTCGGCGCGGATGCTGGGCGCCGCGATCGCGAGGTTCGCGCGGTCGATGAAGTTGATGACGTTTGCGAGGAAGCACATGAGGATCATGGCCCATCGGATGCGTGGCATGCGGTGTCTCCGCGCGGAATGTCGTGACGGGCCGCCGGCGATCCGCAGCGCCGGCGGCCTCGATGGGCGGGTTATCGCGTGGCGTGCGACGGCGTGCGGTCGAACTTCGCGAGCGCTTCCCACAGGCCGTTCAGGTAGACCGCGCCGAGCGCGCGGTCGTAGAGGCCGTAGCCAGGCTTGCCCGTCTCGCCCCAGATCATGCGGCCGTGGTCGGGGCGCACGTAGCCGGTGAAGCCGGTGTCGTGGTACGCCTTCACGATCGCGGCGATGTCGAGCGAGCCGCAGCTCGACAGGTGGGCGGTTTCCTCGAAATCGCCGTTCGCGTCGACCTTCACGTTGCGGATGTGCGCGAAGTGGATGCGGCCCATCGCGCCGAATTCGCGCACGAGCGCCTCGACATCGTTCTGCGGGCCCGCGCCGAGCGAGCCCGAGCACAGCGTCAGCCCGTTCGCGGGCGTGTCGACGATGCGCACGATCCGCGCGAGATCATCGCGGTTCTTCACGATGCGCGGCAGCCCGAAGATCGGGCGCGGCGGATCGTCGGGGTGGATCGCCATCTTCACGCCGGCTTCCTCGGCGACGGGGATGATCGCCTTCAGGAAGTATTCGAGGTTCGCCCACAGCGCGGCTTCGTCGACGTCGCGATACTCGGCGAGCAGCGCCTTCAACTGTTCGGGCCGGTAGCTCGAATCCCAGCCCGGCAGTGCGATACCGTCGTCCGGATCGATCCGCTCGACCGCGTCGGTGCTGAACGCGAGGCAGGTCGAGCCGTCGTCGAGCGTCTTCGACAGCTCGGTGCGCGTCCAGTCGAACACGGGCATGAAGTTGTAGCAGATGACGCGCACGCCGGCCGCGCCGAGATGGCGAATCGTCTGACGGTAGTGGTCGATCAGGCGGTCGCGGCCCGGCTTGCCGAGCTTGATGTCTTCGTGCACCGGCACCGACTCGACGACTTCGAACTGCAGGCCGGCGCGCTCGATCGTCGCCTTCAGCACGTCGATCTTGTGCGCGGGCCAGACTTCGCCCACCGGTTCGTCGTAGATCGCGGACACGATATGCGTGACGCCCGGGATCTGGCGGATGTATTGCAGCGAGACCGGATCGGACTCGCCATACCAACGGAAAGACATCTTCACTGGCGCGGCTCCTGGCTGGCGGTTGTGGCATCGGACGAACGGGCGGCAGCGTGCCGGCCCCGTCTCCGGTGTGCGGATTATGATTGGTATGCCAGTTGTGCGGGATAGTGGTTTACCAGTTGTCGAGGTGAAGTCGGGGCGTCAGCGCATCACAGGAAAGGCATGCGTCGCGCCGGCCACCCCGCCGAATCGGAGGCGGCCCGAAATTGGTGTACCATTTTGGCGATCCGGCGCCGCGACGGCGCCGGCCAGCCTGTTGCGAGCCTTTCGATGACCGATCTTTCCAGCCTGCCCGCCAGCCGCGATACCGATGCCGCGGACCGCTCCTATATCGGCCTTGCGCGGCAGATTCACGCGATGGTGGCCGCCGGTGCGTTCGAGGCCGGCGCGCGGCTGCCGTCCGAGCGCAGCCTGGCCGACCAGTTCGGCGTGAGCCGCACGCAGGTGCGCGAGGCGATCATCGCGCTCGAGGTGCAGGGGATCGTCGAGGTGCGAATCGGTTCGGGCATCTACGTATCGACGGCCGACGCCGCGCGGCCGGTGACGTTCGAGGTGCCGCGCGGCCCGGGGCCGATCGAGACGCTGCGCGCCCGCGGGCTGATCGAGGCGGAAGTCGCGGCGCTCGCGGCGACCGAACGCAAGGACGCGGATCTCGACCGGCTGTTTTTCTCGCTGACGACGATGCGCGAGCAGATGGACGACAAGGTCGCGTACGACGCGGCCGATCGCCAGTTCCACCTGCGTATCGCGGAATCGACCGGCAACACGGTGCTGCTGCACATGGTCACCGCGATGTGGGACTGCGCGCGCAGCGATCCGCTGTGGGACAAGATCGAGGAGCATTTTCACTCGACCGCGCTGCGTGAGGCGTCGCAGGAAGATCACCAGCGGATCTTCGCGGCGATCATGGCGCGCGACGCAACGGCGGCACGCGACGCGATGCGTGCACACCTGTCGCGCGTGATCGCGGAATTCACGCAGGCGTGGCGCTGACGCGCGTTCCGTCAGAGGAAACAGGCCGGCGTAACGTTACCGTCATACGGCGGTGAGGGTTGGCGCGCGCGTCCCCGTTGTACGGCTTCTTCCGATTGCATGACCGTAGGTTTTATGGTCTTGTTGCGGGATATCGCATCGACTCAAAAAAGGACAGTCGAATGCAGCCGGGCGATTCACACGGGGTCCAATTGATCAGGGGAATCGGCGGACGTACACGCGTACGGTTCGCCGTGCGCCGGCTGCTTGTCATTTTGACGGCAGGCTTACTTGCCTCCGTGCTTCCCCCTGCGTTCGCCGCCTCTCCCGAAACCGTCAACGACAACGTGCTGCGTGTGCTCGCATGGCCCGGCTATGCGGACGACGATGTCGTCAGTGCGTTCGAGGCGCAATTTCACGTCCGCGTCGAAGTCACGTTCGTCGATTCCGACGAAGCACTGTGGACGCGCATGCACAGCGCGGCGCCGCCGCCGTACGACGTGCTGGCCGCGAATACGGCCGAGATCCAGCGCTATGCGCACGAACGCCTGCTCGCGCCGATCGACCTGCCGCGCATCCCGAACCGGCGGCGGCAGTTGCCGAACTTCCAGCAACTCGCGGCGATCGACGGGCTCGTTGAAGCGGGCGCCCCGTATGCGATTCCGTTCACGTATTCGTCGATGGGGCTGATCTACGACCGCAAGCAGGTGCCGGCCGCGCCGCGCTCGATGCGGGAGATGTGGAATCCGCGCTATCGCGGCAAGGTGCTCGACTTCAACAGCGCGCAGCACAATTTTTCGTTCACGGCGCTGGCGCTCGGCTATCCCGATCCGTTTCGCCTGTCGCCCGCGCAGACGCTCGCCGTCGCGCACAAGCTGATCGACCTGCGCCGCAACCTGCTGACGTACTACACGCTTCCTGAAGAGGCGACCGCATTGTTCGTCCAGCATCGTGCGGCGCTGATGTTCGGCAACTACGGCACGCAACAGGTCGAACTGCTGCGACGGGCCGGCGCGGACGTCGGCTACGTGATCCCGGATGAAGGCGCGCTCGCGTGGCTCGACTGCTGGGCTGTCACGCGCGGCGCGCAACATCCGGCGCTCGCGTTCGCGTGGATCAATTACATGCTCGAACCGGCGATCGGCGCGCTGCTGACCGAACGCCAGGGCCTCGCGAACACGCTCGCGTCGCCGCCGGGACTCGACACCGGACACCAGCATCTCGTCTGGCTCCAGCCCGTCGAGGACATCGCGCGGCGCGAATCGCTGTGGAGCCGCATCGTGTCGGGCGACCGGCCGGAGCGTTTCGGAAAATGATCCGGCTCGGGCTCACGTCGAAACTGTCGGTGCTGTTCGCCTGCATCGGTGTGATCGCGTCCGGCACGACCGGCTATTACGCGTATCGCGCGAACCGCACGATGCTCGTGCAGGAAGCGCAGCACAGCCTGCTGATGTCGACGCAACTGCTCGGGCAGCGCTTCACCACGGCGCTGTCCGACGTCTCGGACGATGCGCTCGTACTCGCACAGTTGCCGTCGTGTGCACGGGTCTCGAGCGGCGACAACCGGGATGGCGCGCCACGCGCGCGGCTCGAGCAGGTGTTCTACAGCTTCATGAGGAATCACCCGGAGTACCTGCAGGTCCGCCTGATCGCGCGCGGGGATTTCGGCCTCGAACGCATCCGCGTCGATCGCGATGCGCATGGCATCGTCGTACTCCCGGACAGTGCGTTGCAGGAGAAAGGACAGTTTTCCTACGTATTCGATACGCTGGCCACGGCGCCCGGTCATATCTACCTGTCGCCGATCGTGATCAACCACGAGACGGGGGCGCACGCGGCCGAAGGGCTGCCGATCCTGCGCGTGGGCACGCCGGTCGTCGACGCGTCGGGCCAGACGGTGGGGGCGCTCGTCGTCGACGTCGAGCTGTCGCGCGTGTTCGACCGGCTCGAACGCGATCTGCCGGAAGATTACACGGTGTACCTCGCGAACGAGTGGGGCGATTTCCTCGTCCATCCCGATCCGACGCAGACGTTCGGCTTCGATCGCGGCCGGCGCGTGCTGATGCAGGACCGCTTCGCCGTCACGCGTGCGCTGTTCGACAGTGCGCGCGCAAACGTTACCCTCAATGGCCTGGCCGACCCCGCCGCGGCGCCGGGCCAGATGTTCGCGTTCGTGCGCACGCCGTTCGGGCACGACGAGGGCAACCGCTTCGTCGTGCTCGGGATGGGGCGCCCGCTGGCGGATGTATTGTCGCCGGCGGGCATGCTTGGCGAGCGGATCGTCCGGATGGTGCTGGTGTCGAGCTTGATGGCGGTGATTCTCGCGATCCTGTTCGCGCGTGCGATCACGCGGCCGCTGCAGACGCTCGCGCGCGCCGCGACGCACGTGTTCGACGATCCGGCCACCGAGCAGTTGCCGGTCGGGCGTGCCGACGAGATCGGCGTGCTCGCGCGCTGTTTCGACAGCATGCGCGTCGAGATCCGCACGCAGGTCGCGATGTTGCGCGCGAAGCAGCTGGAACTCACGCACCTCGCCGGACACGATGCGCTGACCGAACTGCCGAATCGCCTGCTGTTCATGGAGCATCTCGATGCCGCGATCCGGCGTGCGGCCGCGCTGCACGAAGGGCTGGCCGTGATGTTCGTCGACCTCGACCGCTTCAAGCAGATCAACGACCAGCACGGCCACTCGGCCGGCGACCGCACGCTCGTCGCGGTCGCCAAGCGGCTGAGCCTCGTGCTGCGTGGCGGCGACATGGTCGCGCGGCTCGGCGGCGACGAATTCATCGTGCTGATCACGGACGTGCGCTCACCGGCGGTGATCGGCGACGTCGCGTCGCGCATCCAGCGTGTGATGGACGAGGAACTGGAGTTCGGCGACCGGCGCGTGGCCGTCGGCGCGAGTATCGGCGTCAGCGAGTTTCCGGCTGACGGTGCGTCGGCCGAGGAACTGCTCGTCAAGGCCGATGCGGCGATGTACGCGGCGAAGGCGTCCGCGCAGCGCGCGTTCGTGCGCTATCAGGAACTGGTCGGCAACGGGAGTGGCGCCGGCAGCGGGACGGACGAAGCGGCCGGCCGGGTCGCGTCGGGCGGCGGCCGGTGATGGCCGCTTGCGGGTTCGCGCGTTGCAAACGCCACGAGCCCGTCGCAAGACGGGCTCGTGGCGGGTGCGGACCGCGCGCGAAGGCGCGCGGCGGCAGGCTTGCTTAGTGGCCGAAGTAGACCGAGTCGCGCGGGTTTTGCGCCTTGACGGCCGGTGCGCCACCCTGGACGGTCGCGGCCGGTTGCGCACCGTAGCCGCTGTTGTCGGCACCTTGCACGCGGGCTTGCGCGGCCTGGATGTCGGCCGGGTAATACGGGCTCGACTGGCTCGGCTTGTAGCCGGCGCTTTCGAGCTGGACGAGTTCATTGCGCACTTGAGCGCGGGTCACGGTGCTTTGGGCGAAGGCGCCGAACGAGGCGGACAGGGCGGCGGCGGCAACGACTGCGGAAACGAGCGATTTCATGATGACCTCCGATGTTTTTGGCTTTCCGCGTTCGACACCATGTCGTAAGCGGTTGATTACATCGTAGGCGCCGGTCGACCTAGGGTAAACGTGAGTTTTGGCGAAAGATCGTTGCAGCCCGGACAATAATTTCGAGATAAATGCCTTCCGTCCCTAATCGACGTTGCCGGATTTGCAAGGGAAAGGGGGCGGATGCGCGCGCACGGACGGGCGCGCGGCGGCGAAGGCGCGGGCGGAGAGGGGGACGCACTGCGACGCTGCCGGATCAGACGTCGTCGTCGATTTCCTTGCGCTCCCGGCGTTCCTCGTTGCCGCGGCGCGCGCGCAGGCGCTGGCGCGACAGCACGGCGATCACCTGCTGGGTCGGCGCGCCGGACGGCAGTTCGTTGCGGATGCGATCGGGCACCATGGGCAGGCCCGCGCGCTGCCGGCGCAGCGCCTTGGCGATTGCCCGGCGGCATTCGTCACCGTGGCAATCCCATTCATCGCGGATTCTCTGGCAATAACGGCATTGTTCCATCGGGACAGTCTAACGCGTCTTCGGGAGCGGGGCTGAACGCTTGCCCCGAAGCGTCACGTGTTGACTGCGGCATCGGCGAGCGCTTTCGCATGCGACTGGAAGCGTCGGTGCTCTTCCGGCGGCACGAGCGAGCCGCCCGTCGCCCAGATGACGTGCGTCGACCGGCGCAGGTCGATCGCGTGGCGATGCACGTAGTCGCGGCCGGCCGGGGACGCCGTCAGCCAGCCGGGGCCACTGACGGCCGCGGCGGCCGACGGCTCGAGTTCCACGCCCGTCGCGCGCTGAACCGCGAGCAACTGGGCATAGAGCTGCGCGTCGCTGACGGTGAACACGCCGGACAGCAGCGACGCCATCAGCGGGCTGACGAGGTGCGATGCCTGTGCGACGGCCAGGCCGTCGGCCTCGGTCCGGTTGTCGAGCCCCACGTCGTAGACGGACACGGGCTTCCCGGGGCCGGCGGCCAGCTGGACCAGCATGCACGGCGACGCGACGGGCTCGGCAAAGAAGCAATGCACGTGCTCGCCGAACAGTGCCTTGAGGCCATACGCGATGCCGCCCGGTGCGCCGCCGACCCCGCACGGGAGATGGACGAAGAGCGGATGCGCCGCGTCCACGCGGCGGCCCGCGTCGGCGAGCTGCGCGGCGAGATGCCGGGCGCTGGCCGCGTAGCCGAGGAACAGCATCAGCGAGCCTTCGTCGTCGACGAAGTGGCTGCGTGGCTGATCGCGTGCCTGCGCGCGTCCGGCCGCGACGGCTTGCGCATAGTCGCCGTCATGTTCGATCACGCGAACGCCGCGCTTTCTCAGGCGTGCCTTCTTCCATGGCTTCGCGTCGGTCGACATGTGCACGACCGATTCGAACCCGAGCGCGGCGGCCATCACGCCGATGCTCAGGCCGAGATTGCCGGTGCTGCCGACGATGACGGTGTGCGTGGCAAACCGTTCGCGTGCGGCGGCCGATGCGAGGATCCGCCGGTCGCCCGCGGGTTCGAGCAACCCGTGTTCGATCGCGATCGACTCCGCGAGCGCGAGCACTTCATGAAAGCCGCCGCGCGCCTTGATCGAACCGGCGATCGGCAACGCGTCGTCGCGCTTGATGAACCAGGCGCCGTGTGCGTCTGCCGGGAGCGACAGCATGCGCGGCAGGTTATCTGCCGGCATCAGCGGCGATTCGATTTTTCCCGCGCTCGCCGCGAGTTCGGGAAACAGCGCGGCCATCAGCGGTTCGCAGCGCGCCAGCCGCGCTTCGGCCATCGCAATGGCGCCGAGCCCCGGCGCGTCTTGCGGCAACGGGCTGCCGGCAAGGGGATTCAGCCACAGTAGAGGATGGCGGGATTGCAGTTGAGCTAATAGGTCGTCGGGCAGGAGCGTGAGGGTCATGGATCGGTCTTGCGCTGGATAAACGTGAGGGGTGGCCGGAATGCTACGATCCGGGACGCCCGCGCGAAAGCGCCGATTTCTAATGAATCCATTAGCCTGACTGATACCTATGCGACTCGACGGTTCGACCCTGGGTGCGTTGCTCTGCTTTGAAACCGCCGGCCGGTTGCTGAGCTTCACGAAGACGGCACAGGCGTTCAACCTGACGCAAAGCGCCGTGAGCCAGCAGATCCGGAACCTGGAGGACCGGCTCGGCTATCCGCTGTTCGTGCGCCAGGCGCGCGGACTGAAGCTGACCGAGAAGGGCGCAATCCTGCTCGGGACGATGTCGAGCGCGTTCGTCGACATCAATCGCACGCTTCAGGCGCTCGGCATGTCGGATGCCCCGCTGCAGGTCAGCTGCCTGCCGTCGCTCGCGCTGCAGTGGCTGATGCCGCGCCTGTCCGAATTTCACCGGCAGCAGCCGAACGTGCCGGTTCGCGTGAAGGCCGAGTTTCAGGTGCTGGATCGCCAGGCCATGGAGACCGACGACATCGATGTCGCGGTGCGCTACGACCCGGTGCAATACGATCGGCTGCATGCCGAGGCTATCCTCGACGAAATCCTGTTTCCGGTCGCCACGCCGGCGTATCTGGCGCAGCATCCGGCCTTTGCCCATGGAGAGTCGCTGGACGGCGTCGTCCTGCTGCACGACGCCGCCCCGTGGGGCGGCGCGCCCGAGTTCGTGGAGTGGCGCACGTGGCTGGAGGAAGTCCGTCCGGCGTGGGCGGCCGATCTTGACGGCCCGCAGTTCAACTTCTCCAGCCTGGCAATCACGGCCGCACTGAACCATCAGGGTGTCGCGATGGGGCGCGGCGCGCTCGTGCATGACGAGATCGCGAGCGGGCGGCTCGTGGATGTCTTCGGCAGGCACGTGCGTGCGCCGGCGCGCTACATGCTGTTGTCACGCCATCCCGACGATCCGCGTACCGAGGCGTTTTCGGACTGGCTCAAGGCCGAATGCACGCGCTTCGATGGCGCGCGTTCACGTTTGCTTTCGAACGGAAGCGGACTCGCGTAGCCGACGCTGTCGGATAGCTGAATCGGAGTGCGAAGTAGTTGCGTGACGAACGCGGATGCAAACTACAGTTTCCCGTCCGTCTCCATACGGATAGCTTTCGCGTGGACGGGGCGGGCAAGCGTTACTTGAGTTGCCAGATGCCCCAGACGGCGATCAACAGGCCAAGGCCGAGTCCGCAGCCGAGCAATACGTAGGTTTCCATGTCAAGCCTTTGAAAGCGTGGCCGCGCCGATGCGGGCATCAGCGAGCGAGCAGCCAAGTCGGTGACGTATCGTTCGGCCCGTCGGGCGGGGCGATACGCCGGGTCCGCGAATACTACGCTTCGCGGCTTTCAGAACGCATGCGCGATCGACGGCTTTGCGCCATCGGTCAGTTCTTGCCCGTGTGCGCGTTGTTCATCTGGGTCACGTGCGATCCACCGTGCCGGAACACGCCCGATTTCCAGATCATCTGCGATGCCGCGACGAGCACGAACAGCAGCACGACCATCCGGAAGATCTTCGGCGACATCTTGTCCCGCAGCGGGCGAACGAGCCACATGCCGGCAATCGCCGGCAGGCTGGCCGCCGCCGAGATTGCGAGGTCGGCGCCGCTCGCATGCGCGGCGCCGCTGAACGTCGTGACCAGCGTGACGATCGACACCACGAGGATGATCGCGATCTGCTTCGTGAAGACGCGCCCGGTCGCGCCGGACGAAATCAGGTAGGTGGCGAGCAGCGGGCCGGGAACCGACGCAATGCTCTCCATCAGCGCCGCACCGAAGCCGAGCGCGAAGCCGACGGGCTTTTGCCATGCTTCCGGCAGGTTGAGTTTCGGCGCGGCGAGCATCAGCGCCGCGGCCACGATCAGCAGCGCGCCGGACGCCGCTTGCGCATGGCCCGGATTGAGCGACAGCAGGATCGCCACGCCGACGATATTGCCGATCACGGTGCCCGCGATCGGCGCGGCGATCTTGCGTGCCGTTGCCAGCAGCTGGCCGCCTTCCAGTGCCTGCGGAATGTTGCCGAGGATGATCGGCATCGACAACAGCAGCACCGCATGCCGGATCGGCAGGAACTGGCTGAGTATCGGCATCGCGATCAGCGGCACGCCGATGCCCGTGATCCCCTTGGCCATGCCGCCCAGCAGCAGTGCAAGGGCGATACCGGCCAGCTCGAACGCGCTGAGCCCCTGCAGGCTGGAGACCAGCACCCCTTCAGTCAGATTGAAATGCATCATGGAATGGCATGTCGCGGCATATCCGGCAGCGAGCGCTGTCGATGGCGCACGTGGCGGTCGCGTGTGTCTGGCACGCATGTGTTCTGGGTTGGCTTGAACCGGAAGTCGATCGCGTGGCGTCGCGCCGTTGTGCGGCCGGGGCCGCAGGCAATCGATGGGCGGTTCGAGGGTGCATCTTACCTGAGCGTTGCGAAGGACATTCGGCACGGGCCGCGGCGCGTCACGGGGCACGTCGACGTGATCATTTCCGCGGTTCAATATAATTCATGACGGTTTGTTGCTTCATGTGAAGTTCTCATATCTTTGAACGAGGAGGCATCGATGACGCTGGCCCAGTTGCAGGCCCTGGCGGCCGTGGTCGAACTCGGGTCGCTCACGGCCGCGGCTGAACGGTTGAGCCGCAGTCAATCCGCGATCAGTCATGCATTGACCGAGCTGGAAGACCTCACGGAGGTCAAGCTTCTGTGGCGCGACCGGCAGCCGGTCGTCCTGACGGCGGCGGGCGAACGCCTGTGGCCGTACGTGCAGAACGTGGTGCGGGAAGCGCAGCTGTTGCGCCAGCAGTTCAGCCTGTCACGCGGCAAGCTCGAAGGGAAGCTGGTGGTCGCGTCGCTGCCGAGCGTGTCGCTGGCGTTCGTCGTGCCCGCGCTCGAGGCGTTGAAGGACATGCACCAGGGCGTGTCGGCGGTGCTGCTCGAAGGCACGGACAGCGAAGTCGAAGGGTGGATCGACGACGGTACGGCCGACGTCGGCGTGGTGGCCGGCACGAAGACGTTCGCACACACTCTGCCGCTGCTCGACGAGGATTTTGTCGCGGTGGCGGCCGACGGCATGTTCGCCGGCCGCAAGAGCGTGTCGGCGAAGCAGTTGTCCACGGCGCCGTTCATCTTCTCGAAGGCAGGGTGCGGGCCGGTGATCGCGGATTACTTCGCGCGCGGCGGGGTGCCGCTGCGGGCCGCGTTCAACGTGGTCGAGATGCGGACCATTCTGTCGATGGCGGAGGCCGGCATGGGCGTGTCGATCGTGCCGCGCATCACGCTCACGTACACCCCGTTCGGCGGCCGCGTGCTGGAACTGTCGCCCAGGCTGCATCGATCGGTGCGGTTGTCGTGGAATACGGCCGGCAACGCGGTCGCAGACGAGTTCGTGCGGCTCGTCGACGCGCAACGCGCGAAGGCGGCGAAGGCGGTCAACACGCGCGCGAGAAAGGCCCGGTGACGAGCGGCTTCAGCGATGAACAGCGCTCATGGGCGACTTGAAGTTTATTCAAGCCGAGGGCAGTCGAGATGCAATACATTGTTCGAATTCGCCCCTGACCGCTTCGTCCCGAAGGAGATTGCCGTGCCGGCCTTGCCCACCTTGCTTGCTTTCGGACTCGTGTCGCTCGGCATGGTGCTGACACCCGGGCCGAACATGATCTACCTGGTGTCGCGTTCGATCTGCCAGGGCCGCCGTGCCGGGCTGGTGTCGCTCGGCGGCGTCGCGCTGGGGTTCGTGTTCTACATGGTGTGCGCGGCGTTCGGCATCACCGCGCTCGTGATGGCCGTGCCGTATGCGTACGACGCGTTGCGTTTCGCCGGTGCGCTTTATCTGGCGTACCTGGCTTGGCAGGCGTTGAGGCCGGGCGGTCGCTCGGCGTTCCAGGTCAGGCAACTGCCGCACGACAGCCGTGCCAGGCTGTTCACGATGGGCTTCGTCACGAACCTCGCGAATCCGAAGATCGCGGTGATGTATCTGTCGCTCCTGCCGCAGTTCATTTCGCCGGGGCACGGCAGCGTGCTTGCGCAATCGCTGGCGCTCGGCTGCGTGCAGATCGCGGTGAGCGTCAGCGTGAATGGGCTGATTGCCTGCATGGCAGGCGGCATCGCGGGCTTTCTGGCGGGGCGGCCGGTCTGGGCGTCGGCCCAGCGCTGGTTGATGGGCACGGTGCTGGCCGGGCTGGCCGTGCGTATCGCACTGGAGTCGCGCTAGCGCGAATGATTGGCGGTATGCAGGATCGCCGGAGGGCTTTCAAGGCATCGCACGCAAGCGCCCGGCATCGTCAGCCCTGGCAGTTGCCCTGCGCTTCGTTGCCGACCCGGACAGGTGCGGCTTTTTCGCGGCGCCGGACGCGCGTCGCGAGCCAGCACAGGATCGACCCGCCGCACACCATCAATGCACCTTGCCAGAATTCGATCGACAGCGGCGCATGCAGCAGCGTCGCGGCGAGCAGGGCGGCGAGCACCGGGGTGAAGTACGACGCGCCGACGATGACCGTCACGTTGCCGTGCATGATGCCGGTGTTCCAGGCCGCATAGCCGAACCCCAGCGCCGAGGCCGCCAGCACGATGTAGATGACCGCATGCAGGCTGAACGTCATGCCGCCGCCGCCTTCGATCGCGAACTTGATCCAGAGCGCCAGCGCCACCAGCATGAAGAACGGCGTGACGCCGTTCTTGCCGTCGGCGAGGCGCGCCGTCACCGTGCAATAGCCGGCCCAGATCAGCGCGCCGACGAACGCGAGGCCGTAGCTCAGCGGATTGTCCGCGACGTTGTGCAGCATGCCGGCCGGGTCGAGGCCCCGGTCGCCGCCGAGCACCCGGCCGATGCCGAGCATCGACAGCAGGACGCCGGGCACGACCAGCAGGTTGGCGCGCTGCTTGTTGAACACGATCGCCGCGACCAGCGTGAAGCTCGGCCACAGATAGTTGACCATCGCGACTTCGATCGCCTGCTGGCCGTTGCTGGCATAACCGATCGACAGCGCCAGGCACAGCTCGTACGCGACGAACAGCAGCCCGCCCCAGAGCAGATATTTTTTCGGGAATTTGCTGAGATCGGGGAAGCCGATCGTCAACAGCAGAAGCGCGGATGCGACCGTATAGATCATCGCGGCGCCGCCGGTCGCGCCGAGGCTTTCGCTCACGCCACGAACCAGGGCGACCACGGAGGCCCACAACAAGACCGCGCCGAGCCCGGCGAGCGTGGCCTTGTTCTTGCGTTTCATGCTTCCTGCCTGTTTCAACATTCAAATTCGAGTTCAGGTGATTCGGGTCCGCCTGCCTGAGCCACGCGCGCATTCGGCATGTGGAACGGCCAGTGCGGACGGAGGCGCGTAGTTTAACGGGGTGACGGAGATCGAGCAGCGGCGTCGGCGGTGATCAGCCCTGCGCTTGAGGCCGATCATCCGGGAGCATGGGCGTCACGCGGCAACCCGTCACGCGTCGTCGATGTGCCAAACCGAGCCGATTGCCGACAACGCGCGGCCAATCGTGTCGAGCATCGTGTCTCGCGTCGGCCCGAGCGTCGTGACCAGGAAGAAGCCGTCTTCGCCGGTCGACAGGCCGATCAGTGGCCAGCTGCCAGAGGCGTCACGGACTTCAAGTTGTTGCCGGACGGGATCGATGTCGATGTTGTCATGCACTTGCCGCAACGCATTCGCGATGGCATCGAACGCGTCGGCCGACGGGATCGTGTGGATGCGGTATTCGAAACTCATCTTCATGGGCAGGTGGGCGAGGCGGGCAGTCTAACGCGTGCCAAGCCGCAACACGCCCTGACCGCACCGCATCAGGCGCCCGTCGCAACGGGCGCCCGCCCGATCACCGCTCGCGCCGCTTCTTGCTCAGCTCGATCGTCTCGAACAGCTCGTAGTCGGCGGTCGGGTGCTGGTCGGCGCCCGGCGCGTGGTAGTAGCGCATCGTGATCGTCGTGTGCCGGCCCGGCTTGCCCGGGTCGTGGTCGAACACCGCAATTCCGTAACCCGTGCCCGTATCGCGGCGCGCGGACCAGATCGCATCCTCGAGCGCATCGGCCGGCGCGCGCACGAACGTGTTCGGCGCCGTGCCCGGCACCGGCCGGTTAGGCTTCGTGAACACCTTCGCCCGCGCGAAGCCGGTGGCCGGGTTCTCGCCATACACGTCGAGCGGCGCGCTGGTGCCGCCGCCGCCGAGGATCAGGTGGATCGTGCCGTGGCTCGTGTCGAACGTCGTGCGGTCCGGGTCGTTCGAGCCGACCGGACGCGGCTGCAGCGTCTCGACGACTTCACCGGTCGTCGCATCGACACCCGCGCGATGATTGCAGCCGCGCACCGGGTAGCTGCGCTCGTAGTCGTGATCGTGGCCGCACAGCACGAGGTCGACGCCGTAACGGTCGAACAGCGGCAGCCAGGCTTCGCGAATGCCTTTGTCGGAACCGTTGCCCGTCTTCGACGAGCTGAGCGCGTCCTGGTGCATCTGCACGACGATCCAGTCGATGTCGTCGTCATGCGCGGCATGACGCAGCGTGTGTTCGAGCCAGCGCGTCTGCTCGCCGTTGCTGTAGCCGCGCACGTAGAACGACGTGCCGGGCTCGATCGGCGGGCGGCCCGTGCTCGCAGCCGGCACGAGCGGCGCGGGGCCGCCGACGAACGCAGCGGCGTCCTGGTACACGACATCGTCCGCATCGAGCGAGACGAACAGCACCGAGCTCACGCGGAAGCTGTACCAGCGGCCCTGGAAGCGCGTGCCGTTCTCCGGCAGCGTATAGCGCGCGAGATACGAGTCGAGCCCCTGCGGGCCGTTGTTGAACTCGATCTCGTGATTGCCCGGGCATGGCATCCACGGACGATTCGCGGCCGACGTCTGGTTGTTGTTGCCGAAATCGCGCCACACCTCGGGCTGGTGCGCAGGGTTCAGGTTCGCGTAGCAGAGGTCGCCGTTCAGCAGGTGGAACAGCGGCTGGAACTGCTCGACAGCCTGCACCGCGAAGCGGCTCTGCGGCGACGACAGCACCCATGCGCCGTTCGGCGTCGCGAGATCGCCGTAGCTCGTGAAGCGGAACGGTGCGCGGCCGCGCGGCGCGGTCGAGAAATTCGCGGAGAACGGCTGCGCGGCGTTGCTGTCGTTGTCGGCCGTGATCTCGTAGCGGTAGCGCGTGTTCGGCTTCAGCCCGTGCACGCGTGCGTGGTACGCGAATACCGTCTCGCCGTTCAGGCCGTCGGTGTACAGGCGCTGGACGCCGTGCACGGTGTGCGCCGGCTCGCCATCGGCGACGATGCGCGCACGCGGATTGACGGCCGACGCGAGCGAGGCCCACGAGATCACGACTTCCGACGTCGGGTCGTTGCCCCACGTCAGGTGGACCTGTTCGGGCGTGCCGTCCGGGTTCGACGCGGCGGCCCTGGCTGCCGCGAGGCCACCCGCGGCGGTGGCGAGGCCGGATACGCCGGCGAGTTTCAGGAAGCCGCGACGCGACACGGACGCGGCTGGCTCGTTCGGCTGGATCGGGGAGTTGTCCTGGTTCGACATGGTCGGTGTTTTCGTGAGTGGAGACGCGAGATGTGGAACCGCCTGGCCGTGCGCGAGCGTGACCAGTGCGTGAGCCGGAAACGAGCGGGATCCCGGTGCGAGACATTGTCGAAGGGCAGTTTTGCCGGGTTGTGACAGCAGGGCAACCCCGCGCGAGTGTAGGCGCCTGTCCGAGCGTGCGCATCACGGCATCCGGCCCGCGCCGGCGCGCGTCAGGTCCGACCGAAATTTATTTGCAGACACCGCGACGGATTCCGTTCGCCCGCGCCGTTTAACGCATGAACGGCCGCTTCCGGTCGATACCCGCTACTTCGGAGTCTTGCATGAAGCTTTCCATTCCATTGCGGTTCGCCGCGGCATGCGTGGCCGCGCTGGCGGCGTCGGCCGCCTTCGCGCAGGCCGTCATCGTCGCGCCTTACGCGCCGCCTGCGCCTCGCGTCGAAGTGATGCCGGCGCCGCGCGCGGGCTACGTGTGGGACCAGGGCCACTGGCACTGGCGGCAGGGCCGCTATGTGTGGATTCCGGGCCACTGGCAAGTGGTGCGCGTCGGCTATCACTGGGTGCCGGGCCATTGGGCCGCGCGCGGTCCGGCCTGGTGCTGGGTGCCGGGTCACTGGGCCTGATGCGCATGCCGCCGCTCGGCACCCGATACCGGCGCGGCGGCGCTTTCCCGCAACGTCATGAGGCGCAGCCATGCCTTTTCGAACCGTGGTGATACTCGCGGCCGCAGTTGTCGTGCTGGCCGGCTGTGTCGTGGTGCCGGCGCGTCCGGTCTATTACCGGCCCGCGCCGGTCGTCGTATATTGAGCACGCCGGCCGCCGCTCGCGCAAACGGGCGGCCGGCACCCGATCGACCCGATCGCCATGCAGCCTGAAACGGATGCCGATGAAACGGACCTTGCCGAGGCCGTGCGCGATGCGCGCGGCGATCCCGAACCGCCACTGGGGCGGGGCCGGGTAATGGCGCGGCGCATGCAAGGAGAGCACGACGATGAGCTTCAGTCTGCCGGCGGGCGCGTCAACGATCGCGCCGCGGCACAGACGCGCGATGCGCTGGAGCGCCCCGCGTTGAGCGACGGCGATCCGGACGCGGCCCTGGTCGCACGGGTCGGCGCGCGCGACGCGTCGGCCGTGCGCATGCTCGTCGCGCGCAAGCTGCCGCGGCTGCTCGCACTCGCGACGCGCATGCTCGGCGACCGCACGGAAGCCGAGGACGTCGCACAGGAGACGTTCTTGCGGATCTGGAAACAGGCGCCGGGCTGGCGCGAAGGCGAGGCACGGTTCGACACGTGGCTGCATCGCGTCGTGCTGAATCTGTGCTACGACCGCTTGCGCGGCCGCCGCGAGGAACCGGTCGACGTGTTGCCCGACGTGCCCGATCCGCAACCGGAGCCGGCCACGCGCGCGGAGGCCCGCTCGCGCGACGCACGCGTTCGCCAGGCGC
>NZ_JAAGPC010000101.1:0-33160 GCF_017104595.1 Burkholderia sp. Tr-20390
TACAACGTGACGCCGAGCGTTTCCTGCAGATGCTTGATCTGCAGGCTGACCGCCGGCTGCGTCAGGTGCAGCTGCGCGGCAGCGCGCGTCAGGTTGCCTTCGCGCGCGACCGTCGCGAACGCGCGGAGCAGGGTGAGATCCATCGTCGTGATATGAGCGCAGCTTATAACGCAGTTCAGCATAACTCATTGGATCGGCGGCCGGCGGCCGGAGTACGCTTCATCGGTCGTGGCGCGGGGCCGCAAGCGCGGCTCGCGACGCACTATGCTGAAAATGACGCGCGGCGTTGCCCCGCGTGACAGGAGACAAACCGTGACTACCCAACGCACGCTAGAAGGCGAATTCGATTACGTGATCGTCGGCGCGGGCACTGCGGGCTGCGTGCTCGCGAACCGCCTGACCGAGGATCCCGACATCCACGTGCTGCTGCTCGAAGCGGGCGGCAAGGACGACTATCACTGGATCCACATCCCGGTCGGCTATCTGTATTGCATCGGCAATCCGCGCACCGACTGGCTGTACAAGACACAACCCGAAGCCGCGCTCAACGGGCGGGCGTTGTCGTATCCGCGCGGCCGGGTGCTCGGCGGCTGCTCGTCGATCAACGGGATGATCTACATGCGCGGCCAGCGCGAGGATTACGACAGCTGGGCGCAGGAAACCGGCGACGCCGGCTGGTCGTGGGACAGCGTGCTGCCGATCTTCAAGCGCAGCGAGGATCACCATGCGGGCGCGAGCGACGCGCACGGCGCGGGCGGCTACTGGCGTGTCGAGAAGCAGCGGCTGCGCTGGGAGATCCTCGAATCGTTCGCGCAGGCCGCGCAGCAGACAGGCATCCCGGCAACCGACGATTTCAACCGCGGCGACAATGCCGGGGTCGGCTATTTCGAGGTGAACCAGAAGCGCGGCGTGCGCTGGAACACGTCGAAGGCGTTCCTGCGGCCCGCGATGGCCCGCCCGAACCTGACCGTGATCACCGGCGCGCAGGCGCAGCGCGTGATCTTCGACGGTCGGCGCGCGGTCGGCGTCGAATACCACGGCGGCGGCACGGATTACGCCGCGCGGGCGCGTTCGGAGGTGCTGCTGACGTCCGGCGCGGTGAATTCGCCGCAGCTGCTCGAACTGTCGGGTGTCGGCGATGGCCGGCGGCTGCAGGCGCTCGGCATCGACGTCGTGCAGGATCTGCCGGGCGTCGGCGAAAACCTGCAGGATCACCTGCAATTGCGGATGGCGTTTCGCGTCGAAGGCGTGCGCACGCTCAACACGCTGTCCGCGCACTGGTGGGGCAAGCTGATGATCGGCGCCGAATATGCGTTGCTGCAGCGCGGGCCGATGTCGATGGCGCCGTCGCAGCTCGGCGCGTTCGCAAAATCCGATCCCGACGATCCCGCGCTCACGCGCCCCGATCTCGAATACCACGTGCAGCCGTTGTCGCTCGAGCGCTTCGGCGAGCCGCTGCACAGCTTCAACGCGTTTACGGCGTCCGTGTGCCATCTGCGGCCGACGTCGCGCGGCAGCGTGCATATCGCGAGCGCCGATCCGGGCGCGGCGCCCGCGATCGCACCGAACTATCTGTCGACCGACCACGATCGCCACGTCGCCGCGAACGCGCTGCGGCTCACGCGCCGGATCGCGTCCGCGCCGGCGCTCGCGCGCTATCGGCCCGAGGAAATCCTGCCGGGCCTGCAGTATCGAAGCGAAGCCGAGCTGATCGAGGCGGCCGGCGCCGTCGGCACGACGATCTTCCATCCGGTCGGCACCTGCCGGATGGGGCGCGCCGACGATGAGCGCGCGGTGGTCGACAGCCGGCTGCGCGTACGCGGCATCGCCGGACTGCGAATCGTCGATGCATCGGTGATGCCGTTCATTACATCGGGCAACACCAATTCGCCGACGTTGATGATCGCCGAGCGCGCGAGCGACATGATTCGTGCCGATCGCCGCGCGGCGCGCGAAGCGACGCCGGTGCGCACGGAGCAGGCGGTGACAGCCGCGTGACGGAACGCTGACACGCCCGACAGCGGGCCGTCATGATGACGCCCGCTGATTCGATATGCGAAACAAACTGCTGTTGCAGCAGTGGTGCCGATAGCAGCGAATACCGCCGGTTCGTCCCGCAAGATCCATGCAAGCCGTGCAGCCGCACGGCTTTTTTGTTGCATGCGTGCCGGGCCGTGCGGATGGTCAACGCACGATGATGCACGTGTCAAAAAAACAGCGTGCAAAACCGTGCACAGCCGCGTGCGACAGGGCGGCCAGCCCTATAAGTGCAAATCCCGATGATTGCACTGCACCAACGGCGAGACAATGTGGCGCAGTGTGCATACGCGTCGGCGCGGGAGACCACCCTCGAGGCGTAACACGGCGCCCGGGGCAGCCCGCTCATCCGCTGACCTGTTTCGCGGACGCTTCTCGCGAATCTTCCCGGTGCTTCGCCTGACTTCGTACGGAAGGGAACATGATTCTCGGCGACACGATTCTGGAAACACGCGGACTGACCAAGGAATTCAGGGGTTTCACGGCCGTCAACGGCGTGAACCTGCGTGTGCGTCGCGGTGCGATCCATGCGCTGATCGGACCGAACGGCGCGGGCAAGACCACCTGCTTCAACCTCCTCACCAAATTCCTGACGCCGACGGCCGGCCAGATCGTCTTCAACGGCATCGACATCACCGACGAGCGGCCCGCGCAGGTCGCGCGGCGCGGCATCATCCGCTCGTTCCAGATCTCGGCGGTGTTCCCGCACCTGACCGCGCTGCAGAACGTGCGCATCGGCCTGCAGCGCGCGCTCGGCACCGAATTCCATTTCTGGCGCAGCGAACGCACGCTGAAGCGGCTCGACGACCGCGCGATGGACCTGCTCACGCAGGTCGGCCTCACCGATTTCGCGCAGGTGCCGACCGTCGAGCTCGCGTACGGCCGCAAGCGCGCGCTGGAGATCGCGACCACGCTCGCGATGGAGCCCGAACTGATGCTGCTCGACGAGCCCACGCAGGGGATGGGCCACGAGGACGTCGATCGCGTGACCGCGCTGATCAAGAAGGTCGCGAGCGGGCGCACGATCCTGATGGTCGAGCACAACATGAACGTGATCGCGGGCATCTCCGACACGATCACCGTCCTGCAACGCGGCGAGGTGCTGGCCGAAGGCTCGTATGCGGAAGTGTCGAAGAATCCGCTCGTCATCGAGGCCTACATGGGCAGCGCCGACGCGGCGCTCGCGGGGGCGCACGCATGAAGCACAGCGAACGGGAGGAACGCGAATTGAGCGGCGTCGAAAGCGGTACGCCCGCGCTGGAGATCACGGGCCTGGAGGCCTGGTACGGGGAATCCCACATATTGCACGGTGTCGACCTGACGGTGCATCGCGGTGAAGTCGTCACGCTGCTCGGCCGCAACGGCGCGGGCCGCACGACGACGCTGCGCGCGATCATGGGCCTGACAGGCCGCCGCAGCGGGTCGATCAAGGTCGCGGGCAACGAGACGATCGGCCTCGCGACGCACCGCATCGCGCATTACGGCATCGGCTACTGCCCGGAGGAGCGCGGGATCTTCTCGAGCCTGTCGTGCGAGGAGAACCTGATGCTGCCGCCGCTGATCGGGCCGCGCGAGCACGCGATGCCGATCGACGAGATCTACGCGATGTTCCCGAACCTCGCGTCGCGCCGGCAGAGCCAGGGCACGCGGCTGTCGGGCGGCGAGCAGCAGATGCTCGCGGTCGCGCGGATCCTGCGCACCGGCGCGAACCTGCTGCTGCTCGACGAGATTTCCGAAGGCCTCGCACCGGTGATCGTGCAGGCGCTCGCGCGGATGATCGTCGCGCTGAAGGCGCGCGGCTACACGATCGTGATGGTCGAACAGAATTTCCGCTTCGCCGCGCCGCTCGCCGACCGGTTCTACGTGATGGAGCACGGCAGCATCGTCGAGCATTTCCAGGCGGCCGAACTGGAAAGCAAGATGCCGACCCTGCACGACCTGCTCGGGGTGTGACGCCGCCCCGTTTCCCTTGCCGCTAGCCGTGGCGGCCCTCGAACAACCACAACGCATCAGAACAACAGGAGACGTCAATGAAAATGAAGACCCTCGCACAGGCCTGTCTCGCACTCGCGACCGCCGCGCTCACCGCCGGCGCCGCACATGCGGCGGATACCGTGAAGATCGGCTTCATCACCGACATGTCGGGGCTTTACGCGGATATCGACGGGCAGGGCGGCCTCGAGGCGATCCGCATGGCAGTGGCCGACTTCGGCGGCAAGGTGCTCGGCAAGCCGATCGAAGTTGTTTACGCGGATCACCAGAACAAGGCCGACATCGCCGCATCGAAGGCGCGCGAATGGATGGACCGCGGCGGGCTCGACCTGCTGGTCGGCGGCACGAACTCGGCCACCGCGCTGTCGATGAACCAGGTCGCGGCCGAGAAGAAGAAGGTCTACATCAACATCGGCGCGGGCGCCGACACGCTGACCAACGAGCAGTGCACGCCGTACACGGTCCACTACGCATACGACACGATGGCGCTCGCGAAGGGCACCGGCTCGGCGGTGGTGAAGCAGGGCGGCAAGTCGTGGTTCTTCCTGACGGCCGACTATGCGTTCGGCAAGGCGCTCGAGAAGAACACGTCGGACGTCGTGAAGGCGAACGGCGGCCAGGTGCTCGGCGCGGTGCGCCACCCGCTGTCCGCGTCGGATTTTTCGTCGTTCCTGCTGCAGGCGCAATCGTCGAAGGCGCAGATCCTCGGCCTCGCGAACGCGGGCGGCGACACGATCAACTCGATCAAGGCCGCGAAGGAGTTCGGCATCACGAAGACGATGAAGCTCGCCGCGCTGCTGATGTTCATCGACGACGTGCACAGCCTCGGCCTCGAGACGACGCAGGGCCTGGTGCTGACCGACAGCTGGTACTGGAACCGCGATGCGGCGTCGCGCCAGTGGGCGCAGCGCTACTTCGGCAAGATGAAGAAGATGCCGTCGAGCCTGCAGGCGGCCGACTACTCGTCGGTGACGACCTACCTGAAGGCGGTCCAGGCCGCCGGCACGACCGACTCCGACAAGGTGATGGCCGAGCTGAAGAAGATCAAGATCAACGACTTCTACGCGAAGGGCTATATCCGCACGGACGGCAGCATGATCCACGACATGTACCTGATGGAAGTGAAGAAGCCGGCGGAATCGAAGGAGCCGTGGGATTACTACAAGGTGCTCGCGACGATTCCGGGCGAGCAGGCGTTCGGGACCAAGCAGGAAACGCGCTGCGCGTTGTGGAAGTAGGCAGGGCGTAGCGGCGCGCGCGGGCGCGCCGCTCGGTGGCGGCCGCAGCGATGTGCCCGCTGCGCCGCCCGCGCACGCGCTGCATGAAGGTTGCGCGCGCAACGAAACTCATTCTGACGGCTAAGTCGATGGAAATCTTTGGCATTCCGTTGCCGGCGATGCTGAGCCAGTTGCTGCTCGGGCTCGTCAACGGCTCGTTCTACGCGATCCTGAGCCTCGGGCTCGCGGTGATCTTCGGGCTGCTCAACGTGATCAACTTCGCGCACGGCGCGCTGTTCATGCTGGGCGCGATGCTCGCGTGGATGGGCCTGTCGTATTTCGGGCTGCCGTACTGGGCGATGCTCGTGATCGCGCCGCTGCTGGTCGGTGCGTTCGGGATCCTGATCGAGCGCTCGATGCTGCGCTGGCTGTACAAGCTCGATCACCTGTACGGGCTGCTGCTCACGTTCGGGCTCACGCTGGTCGTCGAAGGCGTGTTCCGGTCGATCTACGGCTCGTCCGGCCAGCCGTACGACGTGCCGTCGCAGCTGTCCGGCGCCACCAACCTCGGCTTCATGTTCCTGCCGAACTACCGCGCGTGGGTGGTCGTCGCGTCGCTCGCGGTGTGTCTCGCGACGTGGTTCGTGATCGAGAAGACGCGCCTCGGCGCGTACCTGCGCGCGGGCACCGAGAACCCGAAGCTCGTTGAGGCGTTCGGCGTGAACGTGCCGATGATGATCACGCTCACCTACGGCTTCGGCGTTGCGCTCGCCGCGTTCGCGGGCGTGCTGGCTGCGCCGGTGATCCAGGTGTCGCCGCTGATGGGCCAGCCGATGATCATCACCGTGTTCGCGGTGGTCGTGATCGGCGGGATGGGCTCGATTCTCGGCTCGATCGTCACGGGCCTGCTGCTCGGCGTGATCGAGGGCTTCACGCGCGTGTTCTACCCCGAAGCGTCGGCCACGGTCGTGTTCGTGATCATGGCGATCGTGCTGCTGTTCCGCCCGGCGGGCCTCTTCGGCAAGGAAAAATGATGCAGAGAAAAGTGCTCTACGGCGTGCTGCTCGCCGCACTGCTCGCCGCGCCGTTCATCGGCGCGTATCCGGTGTTCGTGATGAAGGTGCTCACGTTCGCGCTGTTCGCGGCCGCGTTCAACCTGCTGATCGGCTATACGGGGCTGCTGTCGTTCGGCCATGCGATGTTCCTCGCGACCGCCGGCTATGCGACCGGTTATTCGATGCAGACGCTCGGTTTCACGCCGGAGCTCGGCGTGCTGGTCGGCACCGTTGCCGCGACGCTGCTCGGGCTCGTCGTCGGGCTGTTCGCGATCCGGCGGCAGGGCATCTACTTCGCGATGATCACGCTCGCGTTCGCGCAGATGGTCTACTTCATCTACCTGCAGGCGCCGTTCACGCACGGCGAGGACGGGCTGCAGGGCGTGCCGCGCGGCCGTCTGTTCGGGCTGCTCGACCTGTCGAACGACGTCGCGCTGTACTACGTCGTGCTGGCAGTGGTGGTCGCCGCGTGCGCGTTCATCGTGCGGGTCGTGCATTCGCCGTTCGGCCAGGTGCTCGTCGCGATCAAGGAGAACGAAGCGCGCGCGATCTCGCTCGGCTACGACACCGACCGCTTCAAGCTGCTCGCGTTCATCCTGTCGGCGGGCATCGCGGGGCTGGCCGGCTCGCTGAAGGTGCTCGTGCTCGGCTTCGAGACGCTGTCGGACGCGTACTGGACGATGTCGGGCCTCGTCGTGCTGATGACGCTCGTCGGCGGGATGGGCACGCTGTTCGGGCCGCTGCTGGGCGCGGCGCTGATCGTCGCGCTGGAAGACCGGCTCGGCGACATCGGCGAATGGCTCGCGTCGACGACGGGCGTCGCGTGGTTCCATTCGCTCGGCGAATCGGCGACGATCGTCACCGGGCTGATCTTCATCGCATGCGTGCTCGCATTCCGGCGCGGCATCGTCGGTGAAATGGTCGCGCGGATCAAGCCGCTCAGGGCGTCCTGAATGCGTGCGGCGCGCGTCACCGGCCGTTGATGCGAAGCACCATCCGGCATGCTCCGGAAGGGCGCAGGAGCGGGCTCGGGCCGGCGCCGTGCGGCAGACTAGTGCCCCATTTTCGTGCGGCGATGCACCATAGGGGTAAATGCTAAGTTGTCGTGGTGCTTAAGCCTCTTTAAGATTCACCCTAGTTCTGATGCACCGCGAAACGAATTTGCAGGTGGAGAACGAGGAGACAATCGAGGCACAAAGTGCCCGGACCCCAAAGCGCTGTTGGACGGAATCCAACAGCGCTTTTTCATTTGCGTGCACGGATTTGCGCTGTTGGTGCAGCGGCCTGCGCGGAGCCGTATTCCGCGCTTGCGTTCGCACCGCGCTTCTTCAGCGCTTCGCCGCGTCCCCCCGTTTTCCAGATTTCCGCTTTCCCACGATTCGTTCGCCAACGATGCGCAGCCGTGCGCCGGCCGTTCGGGCTAACCCGGTTGGCGTGCGCAAAACGCGTCCGTTACACTCGGCTTTCGCCGACCGCGCGGTCGGGAAAATCGGTCGGCAGTTCTCCTACAAGCAGAATGCAGAAGAGGGAGTACGGTTGGATGAGCAGCGCAGGACGATGGATCGGGGCAGGAAGGGCGGCGGGTGCCGTTCGTTCGTCGTGGGGTTGGGCTGCTGTCGCCGCGGCCTTCCCGAGCCGTTCTGCGGCCTGTAGGCGCGTTCCGGCGTCATCGCCGGTCGTTGCGTGCGCATCCGTGTCGATATTCGCATCCGCATTCGCATGAGCGGCCGGCTTCCCGATCATGCGCCGCGCACGGGCCTGGCCGCATCAGGCCGGATCGACGTGCCTTTCGTTGATCGTTGTGCACGCATCGATTGCGCGCACGATCGCGCCTTTCTCCGCTTTCTTCATCCAGACGACACCGCCGCTGCGCATCGTGACGGTCGAACGACCGTTTCGACCGCCGGCCGGTGCGTCCGCGCGTGGTGCCGTCCGGGTGCCGTTGAAGACGGGGTGTTTCACGGGAAAACGAGCGTAGACGCGGTATGGCGAGATAGTTAATTTATTAACTTGTTTGGGGACCGGGAGCCGCCCGAGCGACCCGAGGCTTTTTCGAGCAGCGTTTGGAGACAACGTAAATGAAGATGAATCGATGGATGGAGGCCGTGTTCGCCGCGGGCCTCGTGTGCGCGGCGGCAACGGCGTCGGCGCAGGTGAAGATCGGCGTGACGCTGTCGGCCACCGGGCCGGCCGCGTCGCTCGGGATTC
Source organism: Burkholderia sp. Tr-20390 (assembly GCF_017104595.1). Classification (NCBI taxonomy): domain Bacteria; kingdom Pseudomonadati; phylum Pseudomonadota; class Betaproteobacteria; order Burkholderiales; family Burkholderiaceae; genus Burkholderia; species Burkholderia sp. Tr-20390. The sequence continues at coordinate 8,510 of NZ_JAAGPC010000101.1, forward strand.
CGGAAAAGAACACGATCGCGCTGCTGCCGAAGGAAATCGCCGGCAAGAGCGTGCAGTACATCGTGCTCGACGACGCATCCGACACGAGCCGCGCGGTGCAGAACGTGCGCAAGCTGATCGATGAAGATCACGTCGACGCGATCATCGGCTCGTCCGTCACGCCGAACTCGCTGGCAATGCTCGACCCCGTGTCGCAGGGCAAGACGCCGACGATCTCGCTCGCGGCGAGCGCCCAGATCATCTCGCCGATGGACGCGAAACGCGCATGGATGTTCAAGGTGCCGCAGAACGACCAGTTGATGGCCGACGCGATCGCCGGCTACATGGCGAAGCACGGCGTGAAGACGGTCGGCTTCATCGGCTTCGCCGATGCGTACGGCGACAGCTGGTACAAGACGTTCGATGCGGCGGCCGCGAAGAACGGGCTGAAGCTGGTGTCGAACGAGCGCTACAACCGCACCGACGCGTCGGTGATGGGGCAGGTGCTGAAGCTGATGGGTTCGAATCCGGATGCGGTGCTGATCGCCGGCTCGGGCACGCCGGCGGCGCTGCCGGCGAAGACGCTGAAGGAGCGCGGCTACAAGGGCAAGGTGTACCAGACGCACGGGGTCGCGAACAACGACTTCCTGCGCGTGTGCGGCAAGGATTGCGAAGGCGAGATCCTGCCGGCCGGCCCGGTGCTCGTGACCGACCAGCTGCCCGATTCGAACCCGGTGAAGAAGCCGGCGCTCGGCTACAAGGCCGCGTACGAGAAGGCGTACGGCGCGGGCTCGCTGGCGACGTTCGGCGGCCATGCGTGGGATGCCGGGCTGCTGCTGCAGCGTGCGATTCCGGAAGCGCTGAAGAAGGGCCAGCCGGGCACCGAGGCGTTCCGCGAGGCGCTGCGCGCGTCGATCGAGAACGTGAAGGACCTGCCCGTGTCGCACGGCGTGATCAACATGACACCGACCGACCACAACGGCTTCGACACGCGTGCGCGCGTGATGGTGCAGATCGTCGACGGCAAGTGGAAGCTGCAGGCCGAGTAAGCATCACGTGAAACCGGCGCGCGCGGCGCGAATGGCGCCGTGCATGCCGTCGGCAGGGCGCCGGGCCCGACGGGCCACGACCATGCCCATGTCGTGTGGAACCACAGGGGCTCTGCGTGGCGCCCGACGCGTCGATCTTGCGGCCCGAGCGCCCCGGCCGTTCCCGTCTTTCGTTTCACCGCAGCATTCTCGATACACGAAACGTATGGATCTCTCGATTGCAGCGATCCTCGCGCAAGACGGCATCACGACCGGCGCCATTTATGCATTGCTGTCGCTGGCGCTCGTGCTGGTGTTTTCCGTCACGCGGGTGATCTTTATTCCCCAGGGCGAATTCGTCGCCTACGGTGCGCTGACGCTTGCCGCGTTGCAGGCGCAGAAATTTCCCGCCACCTGCTGGCTGCTGTTCGTGATGGGCATCGCGTGCTTCCTGCTCGAAGTCGGCGGCCTGATCCGGCATCGCGAACGGCGCCATCAGCTCGGCCGCACGCTCGCGACACTCGGCAGCCGCTACATCCTGCTGCCGCTCGCGGTGTTCGCGATCACGCGCAGCTTCGCCGTGCAGCCGCTGCCGATGCTCGCGCAGATCGCACTGACGCTCGCGATCGTCGTGCCGATGGGGCCGTTCGTCTACCGGCTCGTGTACCAGCCGATCGCCGAAGGCACGACGTTGCTGCTGCTGATCGTGTCGGTCGCCGTCCACTTCGCGATGGTCGGTCTCGGGCTCGTGATGTTCGGCGCGGAAGGCTCGCGCACCAACGGCTTCTCGGATGCGTCGCTGTCGATCGGCAGCATGACCGTGTCGGTGCAGAGCATCCTGGTCGTCGTGACGGCGCTCGTGCTGATCGGCGCGCTGTACGTGTACTTCGGCCGCACGATCGCCGGCAAGGCGCTGCGCGCGACGTCGGTGAACCGGCTCGGCGCGCGGCTCGTCGGCATCGGCACGACCGAGGCCGGGCGGCTCGCGTTCACGTTCGCGGCGGGGCTCGGCGTGCTGTCCGGGATCCTCGTCGGCCCGCTGACGACGATCTACTACGACTCGGGCTTCCTGATCGGCCTGAAGGGTTTCGTCGGCGCGATCATCGGCGGGCTCGTCAGCTATCCGCTCGCGGCCGCCGGCTCGCTGCTCGTCGGCGTGCTCGAATCGTATTCGTCGTTCTGGGCGAGCGCGTACAAGGAGGTGATCGTGTTCACGCTGATCATTCCGGTGCTGCTGTGGCGGAGCTTCGCCACGCCGCACGCGGAAGAGGAAGAGGAGTGACACGATGAAGACGATGGTACGCAACAAGACCTTCTGGGTGTTTCTCGTGGTGCTGTTCGCGCTGCCGGTGCTGCCCGGCGCGCTGCAGGTGCCGGAATACTGGATCACGCTGCTGAACTACATCGGCCTCTACGCGATCGTCGCGATCGGGCTCGTGCTGCTCACGGGCGTCGGCGGAATGACGAGCTTCGGGCAGGCCGCGTTCGTCGGCATCGGCGCCTACGCGACCGCGCTCCTGACGACGCGCTACGGCGTGTCACCGTGGTTCGCGCTGATCGTCGGCGTCGTGCTGACGGCGCTCGTCGCGCTCGTGCTCGGCGCGGTCACGATGCGGCTGTCCGGCCACTTCCTGCCGCTCGGCACGATCGCGTGGGGCCTCGCGCTGTTCTATCTGTTCGGCAATCTCGAACTGCTCGGCAAGTACGACGGGATCAACGGGATTCCGGCGCTGAACCTGTTCGGCATCACGCTCGACAGCGGCCGCAGCCTGTATTGCCTGATCTGGGCCGTCGTGCTGGCCGCGATCGTGTCGGTGCAGAACCTGCTGAACAGCCGCCCGGGCCGCGCGATCCGTGCGCTGCGCGGCGGCGGCGTGATGGCCGAGGCGATGGGCGTGAACACCGCGTGGATGCGCGTCGTGATCTTCGTCTACGCGGCCGTGCTCGCGGCCATCTCGGGCTTCCTGTACGCCCACCTGCAGCGTGCGGTGAACCCGACGCCGTTCGGGCTGAACCACGGGATCGAGTTCCTGTTCATGGCCGTGGTCGGCGGCGTGTCGCACGTGTGGGGCGCCGTGCTCGGCGCGGCGATCCTGACCGTGCTGCAGGACTACCTGCAGACGCTGCTGCCGAAGCTGCTCGGTTCGGAAGGCAACTTCGAGATCATCGTGTTCGGCGTGCTGATGGTGCTGCTGCTGCAGTACGCCCGCCAGGGCGTGTGGCCGTTCGTCGCCAGGCTGTTCCCGCGCGGGCCGCGTGCGCATGTACCCGAGCACGCCGACCCGTTGCCGCAACGCGCGAAGCCCGCGGCCGGCGAGCCGCTGCTCGTCGTCGACAACGCGCGCAAGCAGTTCGGCGGCCTCGTGGCCGTCAACGACGTCAGCTTCGACGTGAAAGCGGGGCAGATCATCGGGCTGATCGGCCCGAATGGCGCCGGCAAGTCGACCACGTTCAACCTCGTGACGGGCGTGCTGAAGCCGACGGGTGGCACGATCACGTTCCGTGGCGAACGCATCGACGGGCTCACATCGCGCCAGATCGTCCGCCGCGGCATCGGCCGGACGTTCCAGCACGTGAAGCTGTTGCCGGCGATGACGGTGCTCGAGAACGTCGCGATCGGTGCGCACCTGCGCGGCCATACGGGCGTGTGGCGCAGCGTCGTGCGGCTCAATGCTCACGAGGAAGCGCAGTTGCTGGCCGAGGCCGCCCAGCAGATCCGCCGCGTCGGGCTCGAAAAGCACATGTACGACGAAGCGGGCAGCCTCGCGCTGGGCCAGCAGCGGATTCTCGAAATCGCACGGGCGCTGTGCTGCGACCCGACGCTGCTGCTGCTCGACGAGCCGGCCGCCGGGCTGCGTTACCAGGAGAAGCAGCAACTCGCCGACCTGCTGCGGCGGCTGAAGGTGGAAGGCATGAGTGTGTTGCTCGTGGAACACGACATGGATTTCGTGATGAATCTCACCGACCGGCTGGTGGTGATGGAATTCGGCACGCGGATCGCGGAAGGGCTGCCGCAGGACGTGCAGCAGGATCCGGCGGTGCTCGAAGCGTATCTGGGCGGGGTGGAGTGATGACGGACACGACGATGCCGATTCTCGACGTGCGCGGGCTGGCGGTCCGGTACGGGAAGGTCGAGGCGCTGCATGGCGCGGCGATCAAGGTTGGTGCGGGGCAGATCGTCAGCGTGATCGGCCCGAACGGGGCCGGCAAATCGACGCTTTTGAACGCGATCATGGGCGCGCTGCCGGTGACCGGGCATGCTTCGGGCGCGGTCGTGTATCGCGGTCACGATGTCGGTGCCCTGCCGGTCGAGCAGCGCGTCGCGCGCGGGATGTGCCTCGTACCGGAAAAGCGTGAGCTGTTCAGCACGATGACGGTCGAAGACAACCTCGTGCTGGGTGCGTATCGGCGCAAGCAGGCCGGTGAAGCGAACTTCCTCGACCAGCTCGATCACGTGTTCGCGCTGTTTCCGCGGCTGAAGGAGCGGCGCAAGCAGGCAGCGGGCACGCTGTCCGGCGGCGAGCGGCAGATGCTCGCGGTTGGCCGCGCGCTGATGGGCAAGCCCGACCTGCTGATGCTCGACGAGCCGAGCCTCGGGCTGGCGCCGCTGATCGTGAAGGAGATCTTTCATATCATCAGCGCGTTGCGTGGTACGGGCGTGGCGACGCTGCTGATCGAACAGAATGCGCGGGCGGCGCTGCAGATCTCGGACTACGGCTATGTGCTGGAGACGGGCGAGTTTGCGCTGGAAGGGCCGGCAGCGGAACTCGCGCAGAATCCACGTGTGATCGAAACCTACCTCGGGTTAGCGAAGAAAACGGCTTGATCGGAGGCGCGGTGGGTGGGGAACGGGCGGCGTGTTTCACGTGAAACACGCCGCTTTTGTTTTTGGGTGAAGCTCTGACTCCCATGCATCGGCGGTTAACAACCAGGGGATAAGTACCGGAGGAACAATCAAAAGCTCTGTGCAGTGGCGTTGGAGGGAGGTATCAACAGCGCAGATGGCGATCCGGTTTGTCGACCGGAGTTGGCTGCCACTCGTTCCACAGAATGATGATGTGCCGGGTCACAGGGGATAAGTGTCGAGCGTACCGACGGAAATTCTGTGAGGGAGGGGGCACAGGGTGTTTCACCTGGGTATTGGGCGGAACACAGGCCTCGAGCGGGTTATATGTTCCACGTGAAATTTCTCGACACATGGATCCCTGCACAGGCGTAACGATGTGCGGAGGGCGGGTCGGATTGTTCGCAGGCGGAGGCGCAGAACCACAGATTCATCGGTCCAACGCCGAAAAATCGTCGAAATGCACAGACCCTACCATTCGGACGGCATTCGGGTGAAAAGCGAACCCGCTATAATTCGCCCCATACATTTCTCTGATAGGTTCGTGCGCAGCCCTGCGTGCGGAATCCACCATGCTTTTTCCCACAGAATTTGACGTCATCGTCGTCGGTGGCGGTCATGCCGGCACCGAAGCCGCGCTGGCGTCCGCCCGCATGGGCGCAAAGACACTGCTGCTGACCCACAACATCGAAACGCTTGGGCAGATGAGCTGCAATCCGTCGATCGGCGGCATTGGCAAGGGCCATCTGGTCAAGGAAGTCGATGCGCTGGGCGGCGCAATGGCAGCCGCGACGGACGAGAGCGGTATCCAGTTCCGGATCCTCAATTCGTCGAAGGGGCCGGCCGTGCGCGCGACGCGTGCGCAGGCCGACCGTATCCTGTACAAGGCCGCGATCCGCCACCGGCTCGAGAACCAGCCGAACCTCTGGCTGTTCCAGCAGGCCGTCGACGACCTGATGGTCGAAGGCGACCGCGTGGTGGGCGCCGTCACGCAGATCGGCATCCGCTTCCGCGCCCGCGCGGTCGTGCTGACCGCCGGGACGTTCCTTGACGGCAAGATCCACGTCGGCCTGAACAACTATACGGGCGGCCGCGCGGGCGATCCGGCGGCCGTGTCGCTGTCGTCGCGCCTGAAGGAGCTGAAGCTGCCGCAGGGCCGCCTGAAGACCGGTACGCCGCCGCGTATCGATGGCCGCTCGATCGATTTCTCGCAGCTGACCGAGCAGCCGGGCGATCTCGATCCGATTCCCGTCTTCTCGTTCCTGGGCCGCGCGGAGCAGCATCCGCAGCAGCTGCCGTGCTGGGTCACGCACACGAACGAACGTACGCACGACATCATTCGCGGTGGTCTCGACCGTTCGCCTATGTATACAGGCGTGATCGAAGGCGTCGGGCCGCGCTATTGCCCGTCGATCGAGGACAAGATTCACCGGTTCGCGTCGAAGGAATCGCACCAGATCTTCCTGGAGCCGGAAGGGCTGACGACCAACGAGTTCTACCCGAACGGGATCTCGACGAGCCTGCCGTTCGATGTCCAGCTCGAGCTTGTGCATTCGATGCGCGGCCTCGAGAACGCGCATATCCTGCGCCCCGGCTACGCGATCGAGTACGACTACTTCGATCCGCGTGCGCTGAAGGCGTCGCTCGAGACGAAGGCGATCAACGGGCTGTTCTTTGCGGGCCAGATCAACGGCACGACCGGCTATGAAGAAGCGGCCGCGCAGGGTCTGCTGGCCGGCCTCAATGCGGGCCGCTACGTGCAGGAGAAGGACGCATGGTGCCCGCGCCGTGACCAGGCCTACCTCGGCGTGCTGGTCGACGATCTCGTGACGCGCGGCGTGGCCGAGCCGTACCGGATGTTCACGAGCCGCGCCGAGTATCGCCTGAGCCTGCGCGAAGACAATGCGGACATGCGCCTGACCGAGATCGGCCGCGAACTGGGGCTCGTCGACGACGCGCGCTGGGACGCATTCAGCCGGAAGCGTGACGCTGTTTCACGTGAAACCGAACGCCTGAAGTCGACGTGGGTCACGCCGAAGACGTTGCCGGCGGAAGAGGCGACCGCGCTCCTCGGCAAGGCGATCGACCACGAATACAGCCTCGCCGAGCTGCTGCGCCGCCCGGGTATCAGCTACGACGGTGTGTGTGGGCTGAAGGGCGGCGAATGCGGCCCCGCAGAGCCGCTGGCCGACGATCCGGTGATGCTCGAGCAGATCAAGGAGCAGGTCGAGATCGGCATCAAGTATCAGGGCTATATCGAGCGCCAGGCCTCGGAGATCGAACGCAACGACGCGAACGAGAACACGCGCCTGCCGGACGGTATCGATTACCGCGAAGTCCGCGGGCTGTCGTTCGAGGTGAGCCAGAAGCTCAACGAGTTCCGGCCGGAGACGATCGGGCAGGCATCGCGCATCTCGGGTGTCACGCCGGCGGCGATCTCGCTGCTGATGGTGCACCTGAAGCGCCGCGGCCTCGGGCGCCGTAATGGCAGTGCCGCAGAGGCAACGGAGCAGGGGGACGGCGCCGTCCCGACGCAACAATGACGGCGCGTCGCGCGCCGGCGGTTAATCGGGACGTACTGGAGCAGATGCTCGTCGAAGGCACGACGGCGCTCGACCTCACCCTGACGGATGCACAACTCAACCAGCTGCTCGACTACGTCGCGCTGCTCGGCAAGTGGAACGCGGTCTACAACCTGACCGCGATCCGCGACCCGAAGCAGATGCTGATCCAGCACATCCTCGATTCGCTTTCCATCGTCCCGCATCTGCGCGGCCGTGCATCGGCCCGCGTGCTCGACGTCGGTTCGGGCGGCGGGTTGCCCGGTATCGTGCTGGCGATCGTCGAGCCGGATTGGCAGGTCACGCTGAACGATATCGTGCAGAAGAAGTCTGCCTTCCAGACTCAGATGCGCGCGGAGCTGAAGCTCGCGAACCTGTCGGTGGTCACCGGCCGGGTCGAATCGCTGCAGCCGGGTGTCGAAGTGCCGGAAAAATTCGACATGATCGTATCCCGCGCTTTCGCGGATCTATCCGACTTCGTTAAACTTGCTCGACATCTGGTCGCGCCGGGCGGATCGATCTGGGCGATGAAGGGCGTGCATCCGGACGACGAGATTGCGCGATTGCCGGAAGGCAGCCGCGTGAAGCAGACGATACGGCTGGCGGTGCCGATGCTCGATGCCGAACGGCATCTGATCGAAGTGGCCGTCGACGAAGCGAATTGAAGGGCCGGCGCGCAGTAGCGCGCCGTTTGTTTGAAGGTAAAGGGAACACACCAACGATGGCAAAGATCTTCTGCGTTGCGAACCAGAAGGGGGGCGTCGGCAAGACGACGACATCGGTCAATCTCGCCGCAAGCCTTGCAGCGCAGGAGCAACGAGTCCTGCTGATCGATCTCGACCCGCAGGGTAACGCGACGATGGGCAGCGGGATCGACAAGGCTGCTTGCGAAGCGACCGTGTACGAGGTGCTGGTCGACGGCGTGTCGGTGACCGATGCGCGCATCCGTCCGGACGGCGTCACCTACGACGTGCTGCCCGCGAATCGCGAGCTGTCCGGTGCCGAGATCGAACTGATCAGCATCGACAACCGCGAGCGCCGGCTGAAGGCTGCGCTCGAGCGCGTGTCCGACGACTACGACTTCGTGCTGATCGACTGTCCGCCGACGCTGTCGCTGCTGACGCTGAACGGGCTGTGCGCGGCGCACGGCGTCGTGATTCCGATGCAGTGCGAGTACTTCGCGCTGGAAGGGTTGTCGGATCTCGTCAACACGATCAAGCAGGTTCACGCGAACATGAACCGCGACCTGAAGATCATCGGCTTGCTGCGCGTGATGTTCGATCCGCGCATCACGCTGCAGCAGCAAGTTTCCGATCAACTGAAAGCGCACTTCGGCGACAAGGTGTTCGACGCGGTGATTCCGCGTAACGTGCGCCTGGCGGAAGCGCCGAGTTACGGGCTGCCGGGCGTCGTGTTCGACCGCAGCTCGCGCGGTGCGCAAGCGTATCTCCAGTTCGGTGCCGAGATGATCGACCGCGTTCGCGCGTTCGAGGTGTCGTGATCCGGACATGAGCGAAGCGAGGAAGAAAGACATGAACGCGGTACCAAAGAAGAAGGGCTTGGGACGTGGCCTCGAAGCGCTGCTCGGCGGCAGTGCCGATATCACCGAAGCGGTGAAGATCGAAGGGGCACCGAACACGCTCGCGCTCGGCAAGCTGCAGGCCGGCAAATACCAGCCGCGTACGCGGATGGACGAAGGCAGCCTGCAGGAGCTCGCGGCAAGCATTCGCGCGCAGGGCGTGATGCAGCCGATCCTGGTACGGCCCATTTCATCAGACAAATACGAGATCATCGCGGGTGAGCGCCGTTTCCGTGCGGCGCGCCTGGCGGGTCTCGATGAAGTGCCGGTGCTCGTGAAGGACGTATCGGATCAGGCCGCCGCGGCGATGGCGCTGATCGAGAACATCCAGCGCGAGGATCTGAACCCGCTTGAAGAAGCGCACGGTATCCAGCGCCTGCTCGACGAGTTCGGTTTCACGCACGAACAGGCGGCCGAATCGGTCGGCCGTTCGCGCAGCGCGGTATCGAACCTGCTGCGCCTGCTGAACCTGGCTTCGCCGGTGCAGACGATGCTGCTGGCCGGTGATCTCGACATGGGGCACGCGCGCGCGCTGCTCGCCGTCGATGCGGCCACGCAGATCACGCTCGCCCATCAGGTCGTCAACAAGCGCATGTCGGTGCGTGAGACCGAGAAGCTCGTCACGCACACGACGAAGGAAGCGCCGGCGGTGAAGGCGCGCGCGAAGGACGATGGCGGTCGCGATACGCGCCGTCTCGAGGAGGAGTTGTCCGACCTGCTCGCGTCGACGGTGAAGATCAAGCTTGGCCGCCGCGGGCGAGGGCAGGTGACGATCGACTTCGGCAACCTCGACGCGCTCGAGGGCATTCTCGTGCGACTGCGCGGCAACGTCGCAACCGAAGAGTAAAGGGCGGCGCATGACGGAGACGGACGCACCGGCGCCGCGCCGGTGGTTGGGGTGGCTTGCGCAGGAGCCCGTGCTATCGGTGCTCGTGCTTGGGCTGATCGTGCTGCAATGGGTGCGTCCGCAACCATTTTCCGTGTTGGCCGATCGCGTCGACTGGCAGACGGTCGCGACGCTCGCGGGCCTGCTGATGCTGACCAAGGCGCTCGAGTTGTCCGGCTGCCTGATGTGGCTCGCACACCGCATCGTGCACCACGTGCACTCCGAACGCGGGCTCGCGATGCTGCTCGTCGGGTTCGCCGCGTTGCTGTCGATGTGGCTCACCAACGACGTCGCGCTGTTCGTCGTCGTGCCGCTGATGGTGTCGCTGCGTGCGCTGACGCCACTGCCGTTCCGGCGGCTCGTGATCGTCGTCGCGCTGGCCGTCAACGCGGGGTCCGTCGCGACGCCGCTCGGCAATCCCCAGAATCTTTTCCTGTGGCAATTGAGCGGCGTGTCGTTCGGCCGCTTCGTGGTCACGCTTGGGCCGCTCGCGATCGCGCTGATGGCGCTGCTGCTCGTGCTGACCGCGTGCGCGTTTCGTGCCAAACCGCTCGACCTGTCCGGCGACGTCGTCGCCATTCCCGTACAACGCCTGCACGCGCTGATCGCGGCGGTGCTGTTCGCGGCCTTCGTGCTGCTCGCCGATGCGCACCATCCGCTGCCGGGCCTGCTTGCCGTCGCGGTCGTGCTGCTCGTCGCCAAACGTGACGCAGTCCTGAAGATTGACTGGCTGCTGCTGCTGATCTTCGTGCTGATGTTCGTCGTGCTGCGTAGCGCGGCTGCGCTGCCCGTCATCCATGATGCGATTGCGCATGCGAATCTCGATTCACCGCTGCGCATCTTTGCGGCCGGTGCCGTGCTGTCGCAGGGCATCAGCAACGTGCCGGCCGCGATCCTGCTGTCGGAGTTCACGCATGACTGGCGTGCGCTCGCGTTCGGCGTATCGGTCGGCGGATTCGGTTTCGCGATCGGCTCGCTGGCGAACCTGATCGCGGTGCGTCTCGCGAAGGAGCCGCGCATGTGGCTGCCGTTCCACCTGGTCTCGATTCCGTTCGCGCTCGCCAGCGCGGCAGTCGGCGCGTGGCTGCTCGTTCACGGTTGAACGACGCGGATGCGTGTGGCACAGGCGTGCCATTCGGGTGGCGGGGAGGGTGCACAGCATTCGCGCTGGTGTGGGGCTGTTGATAAGTGCCGCACTCCACAGTCGATCGACTGTGGTGGCATGACAACTGATTGGATGATTCGTTGCGTCAGCATCAGTCCGGATTTCGCACATCCGGCGCGGCCGGGTGATCACAGAGTTTCGTCTGTTCGGGGCTTCGTGCTGAACTCGAGCCCGGAGCCGCGCCACAGCGTGGGCGCTGGGTGGTGATCGTGCCGCCCTGACGGCACCCGCGCCGGGCATCGTTTCCTCGCCATTCCCTCGTCGCCGGATTTTTTCGAGCAAGAAATACCGGTGCAAAAAAGCGACCTTACAACTGTCATCGTACGTCGTCGAATCGCCCGTTTTTTCACATGATGAGGCGTCGTTTTACGCAGGTTTTTGTCGCGTCTAAAGCCTTGAATCACTTGCAACTATCGCTTACAATCGCCCGGATTTGTTAGCTAGGCACCCCTGAAAGCTTTCAGAAAGCTTGGGGCCGGGTTCAAGGATTTTGCGGAAGATTGCGATGGCGGGTCAGGCGCCGGACGACAGGCACGATGATCAGCGCACGCAACGCACCGCTTCAGCGGCCGGCGAGCGGCGCGAATTCGACGATGACTGGGATGCCGAGCAGCAAGATAACAACATCGTTCCGCTCACGCGGGCAGACGCCGAAAAGCTGTTCGGCCCGAACGTGAGCAAGCCCTCGCGCGTGACCCCCTATAAGGTGGTATTCGCGCAAGTGGTTCTGTCCCTGGTTGCAACGCTGGCGTGGTGGCTGTTTTCAAAGTCGCCGGGCGCCGCTGCGCAATCCGCGTTTCTGGGCGGAGCGATTGGCTGGGTGCCCAGTGCGGTATTCGTGGCACGACTGAAGGCAGGTGGCTCGGCCACCGTGATGAGCTGGGTGATGGGCGAAGCCCTGAAGCTCGCTCTGACGATCGGGATGTTCACTGCAGTGGCGTTCGGCTGGTCCGGCGTGCACTGGGTGCCGTTCCTCGTCACGTACCTCGTCGTGCTGAAGACGTACTGGATCGCGCTGGCCTGGCGGTAAGGAACAAGCAGCGTGCGGTTTCGACAACGAACCGCACCAGCCCGTTCCCGCAATAGCGTGTTGCGGAACGGGCAAAACGATTTTCGACAATTTGGGTGGCATTAACGATATGGCAGCTAGCGAAGGCACGCGCGGTCCGGATCCGTCCGAGTACATTGCGCACCACTTGCAGAATTTCTCCACCTCGCATCAGACGTCGATTTTCGACATCCACGTCTGGAATCTCGACACGCTGTTCTGGTCGATCGTTTGCGGCATCGTGACGATCCTCGTGCTGCGTCTGGCCGCCCGCAAGGCGACGTCGGGCGTGCCGGGCCGTTTCCAGTGCGCGATCGAGATGCTCGTCGAGATGGTCGAAGACCAATCGAAGGCCATCGTTCACGGCAATCGTACCTTCATCGCTCCGCTCGCGCTCACGGTGTTCGTGTGGGTCGCGCTGATGAACTCCCTCGACTTCCTCCCGGTCGACCTGCCGGGCCGCGTGATCGGCCTGCTCGGTCTGTCGGACGTGATTTCCCACCATCGCATCGTCCCGACGGCCGACCTGAACGGCACGCTCGGCATCGCGCTCGGCGTGTTCGTCCTGATGATCTACTACAGCATCAAGATCAAGGGCGCGGGCGGCTTTGTGCATGAGCTGCTGTCGGCACCGTTTGGCGCCCACCCGCTGCTGTGGATCCCGAACCTCGCGCTCAACATCGTCGAATATCTCGCGAAGACCGTCTCCCTCGGTATGCGGCTGTTCGGCAACATGTACGCGGGTGAGCTGTTGTTCCTGTTGATCGCCCTGCTCGGCAGCATGTGGAGCTTCGGTGGCGACGCAACGTTCCTCGGCTTCGTTGGTCATGTGATCGCGGGTAGCGTCTGGGCAATCTTCCACATCCTGATTGTTCTGTTGCAGGCATTCATTTTCATGATGCTGACGCTGGTGTATCTCGGCCAGGCGCACGACAAGCACTAAGCGCGGCGTGCAAGAAAGAGTTTCCGTTTTAGTTTTTTAAATCTCAGTTCCAAGTCTTTTCACAAAGGAGTGATCATGCAAGCTTACATCGCCAACATCCAGGGTCTGACCGCCATCGGTATCGGCATCATCATCGGCCTGGGTGCAATCGGCGCCTGTATCGGTATCGCGCTGATGGGTGGTAAGTACATCGAAGCCTGCGCACGTCAGCCGGAACTCATCAACCCGCTGCAAACGAAGATGTTCCTGCTGGCTGGTCTGATCGACGCGGCATTCCTGATCGGCGTGGGTGTTGCAATGCTGTTCGCGTTCGCGAACCCGCTCCTGTCGAAGCTCGCAGGCTAAGGTTCCTCGGAAATATGCGTCCGGCGCAAGCCGGCGCAGGGCGGAACGGAGACTTGGGGCGCTGATCGAATGCAACTCGATGAGCGCCTTACCGTTTCATTTTTCCGGAATAGCAGATAAGGAAACACCGTGAATCTCAACGCAACTCTGTTTGCGCAAATGGTCGTGTTCCTGGTCCTCGCGTGGTTCACGATGAAATTCGTGTGGCCGCCGTTGATCAACGCCCTCGACGAACGTTCGAAGAAGATCGCCGACGGCCTCGCCGCCGCCGAGAAGGGCAAGGCAGAACTCGACGCAGCGCACAAGCGCGTGGACCAGGAACTCGCGCAGGCCCGCAATGACGGCCAGCAGCGCATCGCCGACGCTGAAAAGCGTGCCCAGGCGGTCGCCGAGGAAATCAAGGCCAACGCCCAGGCTGAAGCCGCCCGCATCATCGCCCAGGCGAAGGCGGAAGCAGAACAGCAAATCGTGAAGGCGCGCGAAGCGCTGCGTGGTGAAGTCGCTACGCTGGCCGTGAAGGGCGCCGAGCAGATCCTGAAGCGCGAAGTCGATCAAACGGCCCACGCCCAACTGCTGAATCAACTGAAAGCCGAGCTCTGATCATGGCCGAACTTGCAACCATCGCCCGCCCTTACGCAGAAGCGCTGTTCCGCGTGGCCGAGGGCGGTGACATCGCCGCCTGGTCCACGCTCGTGCAAGAGCTGGCCCAGGTTGCGCGTCTGCCGGAAGTCCTGTCGGTCGCGTCGAGCCCGAAGGTGACGCGCACGCAAGTAGCCGAGTTGCTGCTTGCTGCGGTGAAGTCGCCGCTCGGAGCTGGCGCCGAAGCGAAGAACTTCGTGCAGATGCTGGTCGACAATCATCGCATCGCGCTGCTGCCGGAAATCGCCGAGCAGTTCGAGGCGCTCAAGAACGAACGTGAAGGTGCAGCCGACGCCGAGATCGTGAGCGCGTTCCCGCTGAACGGCGCGGATCTCGAGAGTCTCGTCTCGGGCCTCGAACGCAAGTTCAAGCGCAAGCTGAAACCGACGGTCGCAGTCGATTCGTCGCTGATTGGCGGCGTGCGCGTGACGGTCGGCGACGAAGTGCTCGACACCTCGGTTCGCGCGCGCCTCGCATCGATGCAGGCTGCGTTGACCGCCTGAGCGCCACGCCGGCACGCAACAGAATTGACTATCAGGAGCGAATAATGCAACTCAATCCCTCTGAGATCAGCGAGCTGATCAAGAGCCGGATCCAGGGCCTTGAAGCGAGCGCAGACGTTCGCAACCAGGGCACCGTGATCTCCGTGACCGACGGTATCGTGCGTATCCACGGCCTGTCGGACGTGATGCAGGGCGAAATGCTCGAGTTTCCGGGCAACACGTTCGGCCTCGCGCTGAACCTCGAGCGCGACTCGGTCGGCGCGGTGATTCTCGGCGAATACGAACACATCTCGGAAGGCGACATCGTCAAGACGACGGGCCGCATTCTCGAAGTCCCGGTTGGTCCGGAACTCGTCGGCCGCGTGGTCGACGCGCTCGGCAACCCGATCGACGGCAAGGGCCCGGTCAACGCCAAGCTGACCGACGCGATCGAAAAGATCGCCCCGGGCGTGATCTGGCGTAAGTCGGTGTCGCAGCCGGTGCAGACGGGCATCAAGTCGATCGACGCAATGGTGCCGATCGGCCGTGGCCAGCGTGAGCTGATCATCGGCGACCGTCAGTGCGGCAAGACCGCGGTGGCGCTCGACGCGATCATCAACCAGAAGGGCAAGGACCTGATCTGTATCTACGTCGCGATCGGCCAGAAGGCTTCGTCGATCATGAACGTGGTTCGCAAGCTCGAAGAAACGGGCGCGATGGAATACACGATCGTCGTCGCCGCTTCGGCTTCGGATTCGGCAGCGATGCAGTACCTCGCACCGTACGCCGGCTGCACGATGGGCGAATACTTCCGCGACCGCGGCCAAGACGCGCTGATCATCTATGACGACTTGACCAAGCAAGCCTGGGCATACCGTCAGATCTCGCTGCTGCTGCGCCGCCCGCCGGGCCGTGAAGCGTACCCGGGCGACGTGTTCTATCTCCACTCGCGTCTGCTCGAGCGTGCTGCTCGCGTGTCGGAAGAGTACGTCGAGAAGTTCACGAACGGCGAAGTGAAGGGCAAGAGCGGCTCGCTGACGGCACTGCCGGTCATCGAAACGCAGGCTGGCGACGTGACCGCGTTCGTTCCGACGAACGTGATCTCGATTACCGACGGCCAGATCTTCCTGGAAACCGACCTGTTCAACGCAGGCATCCGCCCGGCAATCAACGCCGGCGTGTCGGTGTCGCGAGTCGGTGGCGCCGCTCAGACGAAGGTCGTGAAGAAGCTGTCGGGCGGTATCCGTACCGACCTCGCGCAGTATCGTGAACTGGCGGCATTCGCGCAGTTCGCATCGGACCTCGACGAAGCGACCCGCAAGCAGCTCGAGCGCGGCCGCCGCGTGACGGAACTGCTGAAGCAGCCGCAGTACCAGCCGCTGCAGGTGTGGGAACTGGCCGTGTCGCTGTACGCCGCAAACAACGGCTACCTCGACGACCTCGACGTCAAGCAAGTGCTGTCGTTCGAGAAGGGCCTGCGCGAAAACCTGAAGACCAGCCACGCTGACCTCATCAAGCGCATCGAAGACACCAAGGATCTCTCGAAGGACGACGAAGGCGCACTGCGCTCGGCGATCGAATCCTTCAAGAAGTCCGGTGCCTATTGATCCGCGAGTGACACACTGAGGCCGCGCGGGTGCTGATGCGCCCGCGCCGCTTCGGTCAAGGAGCAAGCTATGGCTGGAATGAAGGAAATTCGCGGCAAGATCAAGAGCGTGCAGAACACGCGCAAGATCACGAAGGCGATGGAGATGGTGGCCGCATCGAAGATGCGCCGCGCGCAGGAACGCATGCGCGCCGCTCGTCCGTATGCGGACAAGGTCCGTGCCATCGCCGCGCACATGAGCCGCGCGAACCCGGAGTACCGCCACCCGTTCATGGTGGCGAACGAAGGCGCGACGACGGCCGGCATCATCCTTGTCACGACGGACAAGGGGCTGTGCGGTGGTCTGAACACCAACGTGCTGCGTGCGACGGTGCAGAAGTTCAAGGAGCTGGAAGAGAAGGGCCAGAAGGTCGAAGCCACCGCGATCGGTAGCAAGGGCCTCGGGTTCCTGAACCGCTTCGGTGCGAAGGTGATGTCGCAGGTCGTGCACCTCGGCGACACCCCGCATCTGGACAAGCTGATCGGCGCCGTGAAGACGCAGCTCGATCTGTACTCGGAAGGCAAGCTGTCGGCGGTTTATATCGCTTACACGCGCTTCGTCAACACGATGAAGCAGGAAGCCGTGATCGAGCAGTTGCTGCCGCTGTCGTCGGAACACTTCGAAGCCGATGACGGTACGCCGGCCACGTCGTGGGACTACATCTACGAGCCGGACGCGCAGGCAGTCGTCGACGAACTGCTCGTGCGTTACGTCGAGGCGCTGGTGTACCAGGCCGTCGCGGAAAACATGGCGTCCGAGCAATCGGCGCGCATGGTCGCGATGAAGGCCGCGTCCGACAACGCGAAGACGGTGATCAGCGAACTGCAGCTCGTATACAACAAGAGCCGTCAGGCCGCGATCACGAAAGAACTGTCGGAGATCGTCGGCGGCGCAGCCGCTGTTTAAGCGCGCGCCCGGGACGACAACTGCGCCTTTGCGCGAGTAAAGAATCAGGTATTTAAAGGAAAAGCGATGAGTACTGCTGCTTTGGTAGAAGGCAAGATCGTACAGTGCATCGGCGCCGTTATCGACGTGGAATTCCCGCGCGACAGCATGCCGAAGATCTACGACGCGCTCATTCTCGATGGCTCGGAACTGACGCTCGAAGTCCAGCAGCAGCTGGGCGACGGCGTTGTCCGTACCATCTGTCTGGGTGCATCCGACGGCCTGCGCCGCGGCCTGACCGTGAAGAACACGGCAAAGCCGATCTCGGTGCCGGTCGGCAAGCCGACCCTCGGCCGAATCATGGACGTGCTTGGCCGTCCGATCGACGAAGCCGGCCCGATCGAGAGCGACGTGACGCGTTCGATCCACCAGAAGGCTCCGGCGTTCGACGAACTGTCGCCGTCGACCGAACTGCTCGAAACGGGTATCAAGGTCATCGACCTGATCTGCCCGTTCGCAAAGGGCGGCAAGGTTGGCCTGTTCGGCGGTGCTGGCGTGGGCAAGACCGTCAACATGATGGAGCTCATCAACAACATCGCGAAGGAACACGGCGGTTACTCCGTGTTCGCGGGCGTGGGCGAGCGTACCCGTGAAGGGAACGACTTCTACCACGAAATGAAGGACTCGAACGTTCTCGACAAGGTCGCGCTGGTGTACGGCCAGATGAACGAGCCGCCGGGCAACCGTCTGCGCGTCGCGCTGACCGGCCTGACGATGGCCGAGCACTTCCGTGACGAAGGCCTCGACGTGCTGTTCTTCGTCGACAACATCTACCGTTTCACGCTGGCCGGTACCGAAGTGTCGGCACTGCTCGGCCGTATGCCGTCGGCAGTGGGCTATCAGCCGACGCTGGCTGAAGAAATGGGCAAGCTGCAAGAGCGCATCACGTCGACCAAGAAGGGCTCGATTACGTCGGTCCAGGCCGTGTACGTCCCTGCGGATGACTTGACCGACCCGTCGCCGGCTACGACCTTCGGCCACCTGGACGCAACCGTCGTTCTGTCGCGTGACATCGCTTCGCTGGGTATCTACCCGGCGGTCGACCCGCTCGACTCGACGTCGCGCCAGATCGACCCGAACGTGATCGGTGAAGAGCACTACTCGATCACCCGTCGCGTTCAGCAGACGCTGCAGCGCTACAAGGAACTGCGCGACATCATCGCGATTCTGGGCATGGACGAACTGTCGCCGGAAGACAAGCTGTCGGTCGCGCGCGCGCGTAAGATCCAGCGTTTCCTGTCGCAGCCGTTCCACGTTGCTGAAGTGTTCACGGGCTCGCCGGGCAAGTACGTGCCGCTGAAGGAAACGATCCGCGGCTTCAAGATGATCGTCGACGGCGAGTGCGACCACCTGCCGGAACAGGCGTTCTACATGGTCGGCACGATCGACGAAGCCTTCGAAAAGGCCAAGAAGATCTCGTAAGGGTCGGGCGTAACGCAGCGGGTGCCGTTGGCCGTTGATTCTCCTATAGCACTGGCAATAGGGGACACGGCACCCACGCAATATGCTCAATCCGCCGTGCATGGGATCGAAGTGGGCGTTTTAGCGTCCGCTCCGATCGACAGGAGTCGATATGGCAACCATCAAAGTAGACGTCGTCAGCGCGGAAGAGCAGATCTTCTCGGGCGAGGCGAAATTCGTCGCGCTGCCGGGCGAAACGGGTGAGCTGGGCATTCTGCCGGGCCACACGCCGCTGATCACGCGGATTCGTCCGGGTGCGGTGCGCATCGAAGTCGAGGGCGGCAACGACGAATTCGTGTTCGTCGCGGGCGGCATTCTCGAAGTGCAGCCGGGCGCCGTGACGGTGCTCGCCGATACCGCGATCCGCGGCAAGGACCTCGACGCGGCGAAAGCCGAGGAAGCACGCAAGCGTGCCGAGGAAACGCTGCAGAACGCGAAGTCGGATCTCGACCTCGCGAAGGCGCAATCCGAGCTCGCGACCGCGATGGCGCAGCTCGAGGCGATCCAGCGTCTGGCGAAGATTCGCAGCCGGCACTGAGCCGCGCCGCGTGTCCCGCGAAAGAAAGCAGCCTTCGGGCTGCTTTTTTTTCGTCCGTCGTGTTCGTCTGATTTTTTGCGGGCCGGATCATTCCGTCCGGTCGTGCTATTTCATCCGTTCGCCGTGATTTGCTGTCAGAGTATCGTCAGCCGCGCGCGTCATCATCCGGGTTGAGGCCATTCGTCGCGAGTAAGCGACGGGGGCGGGCGCAGGAAGCGCGCAGGCCGATCAGACAAAAAGGACGGAGACATTCATGGCAGCAGACCTTGGCGTGGGCGCGCTGATCGCGCCCGAAAACGGCTTGTCGTATGTGCGCGGCACGACCGATGTGCCGCTCTCCGAAGCGACGATCGGGCGATTCCTGCTCGATACGGCCGGGCGCTTTCCCGATCGTCCGGCCGTCGTGTTCCGCGCGCAGCGGGTGCGCTGGACCTGGCGCGAGTTCGCGAACGAGGTCGACGTGCTGGCCGCGGGCCTGGCCGCGCTCGGCATCGTGAAGGGCGATCGCGTCGGCATCTGGTCGCCGAACCGCAGCGAATGGCTGCTCACGCAGTTCGCCACCGCGCGGATCGGCGCGGTGCTCGTCAACATCAATCCGGCCTACCGGCTGTCGGAGCTCGAATACGCGCTCAACAAGGTCGGCTGCAAGGCCGTGATCGCCGCCGAGCGATTCAAGACGTCCGCGTACGTCGAGATGCTGCAGACCATCGCGCCGGAGCTCGCGACCGCGACGCCGGGCGATCTCCATGCGGCGCGCGTGCCGAGCCTGCGCACGGTCGTGTCGATGGGCGATGTCGCGCCGCCCGGCATGTTCCGCTTCGCGGACCTGATGGCGCGCGGCCGCCAGGCCGTCGATCCCGCATTGCTCGATGCGATCGGCGCGACGCTCTCGGCCGGCGAGCCGATCAACATCCAGTTCACCAGCGGCACGACCGGCAGCCCGAAGGGCGCGACGCTCACCCACCGCAACGTCGTCAACAACGGACGCTCGATCGCGACGGCGATGCGTTTCACCGAGCAGGACACGCTGTGCATCCCGGTGCCGCTGTATCACTGCTTCGGGATGGTGCTCGCGGTGCTCGCGTGCGTGTCGAAGGGCGCGGCGATGGTGTTCCCCGGCGAAGCGTTCGACCCGGTCGCGACGCTCGCGGCAGTGGCCGACGAGCGTTGCACCGCGCTGCACGGCGTGCCGACGATGTTCATCGCCGAGCTCGATCACCCCGAGTTTGCGAAATTCGACCTGTCGACGCTGCGCACCGGAATCATGGCCGGTTCGCCGTGCCCGATCGAGACGATGAAGCGCGTCGTGTCGCAGATGCATCTGTCGGAGATCACGATCGCGTACGGGATGACGGAAACGAGCCCCGTGTCGTTCCAGAGCTCGACCGACGATCCGCTCGAGAAGCGCACGACGACGGTGGGGCGCATCCAGCCGCACCTGGAAGTGAAGATCGTCGATCCGAGCGGCGCCATCGTGCCGGTCGGCACGACGGGCGAGCTGTGCACGAAGGGTTATTCGGTGATGCTCGGCTACTGGGACGACGACGCGAAGACGCGCGAGGTGCTGGTGGACGGCTGGATGCATACGGGCGACCTCGCGACGCTCGATGCGGACGGTTATTGCAACATCGTCGGCCGGCTGAAGGACATGGTGATTCGCGGCGGCGAGAACGTCTATCCGCGCGAGATCGAGGAATTCCTGTTTCGGCATCCGAAGATTCAGAGCGCGCAGGTATTCGGCGTGCCCGATGCGAAGTACGGCGAGGAGCTGTGCGCGTGGATCGTGCTGCGCGCGGACGAGCAGATGACGGAGGACGACGTGCGTGCGTTCTGCAACGGGCAGATCGCGCACTACAAAATCCCGCGCTACATTCGCTTCGTCGACGAGTTGCCGATGACGGTGACGGGCAAGGTGCAGAAGTTCGTGATGCGCGACCGGATGATCGAGGAGCTGAAGCTCGACGTGCAGAAGACCGCCTAGCGCGGCATGAAGGCGGGAAAAACGCGGCGGCCTGCGGGCCGTTGCGTTTTCGATGGACGAAAAAAAGCGGGCTTATTAGCCCGCTAAAAACCACACGCTACGGGGTTAGCGCGAGGAGACCAAAGATGAAACCGAGTCCGGCGGGGGGCCGGAAACGACTCCAACAGGGATGCCCCTCGGAAGGGCTTCGGTACGTGACCGACTGGCTCGCAGCGCTTCGCGTCCGCTCACACTTGGCACACGAGACCGCATCCGTGTTGAAACCGTTGAGGCCATTGTGGGCGAATTAATGACCCGTCGCGGTAACAAAGTGTTTCAGGTTGTAACGCCCGCCAGATAAGGCTTTCCGGGATTTTTTGCTGTTTTTGAGGGGTCGAAAAAGGTCATTTTTACCCATATTTTCCGCAGCGTTTTCAGCACATGCGCACGATGCGTTTTTCATGCGTATCAGGCGCGACGAATTGCCGATTTGCACGCGAGAAAATGCGCCATCCCGCCGATCCCGCGCATGACGATTCATTCGTCAGAAAGATTTTGAAACGTGATTGGCAGGCGCGGAAGTCGGCCGTTCGGCCAATTCGGTGGCTTCGCGCCGATTTTCCGGGCGTCGGCACGCTGCCGCGAAGTGTAACGGCGGTGATGGGGCCACCGCCGCGCAGCGACTTTTGCAGGCGGCTGATGTGCGATCGGTGCCCGCTATCGGCCGCCACGCACGAGCTTGCTTACTTCAGCCATTTATCCGAAATCGCCTGGTATTCGCCGGTCGACAGCGCGAGATGCAGCCACTGATCGACGTACTGCTGGAACGCGACGTCGCCGCGCGGCACCATGTACGCCTTCTCGCCGAACTGGAACGGCTTGTCCGGATGCACCGAGCACAGGCCCGGATTCAGCTTTTGCTGCAGTTGCGTCTCGGATGCATCCGTCACCATCACGTCCGCCTTGCCGGCGAGGATCTGCTTGAAGATCGTTACGTTGTCCGGATAGACAGTGAGATTCGCGTGCGCGAAATACTGCTTCGCGAAACGCTCGTTGGTGCCGCCCGGGTTCACGATCACGCGCGTTTCCGGCCGGTCGATCTGCGCGACGGTCTGGTATTTGTCGGCGTCCGCGCAGCGCACGATCGGCGTCTTGCCGTCGACCACGTACGGCTGCGTGAAGAACACGCGCTTCTGGCGCTCGAGCGTCGTCGACACGCCACCCACCGCGATGTCGCATTTCGCGACGAAGTCGCCGGTCAGGTTCGGCCAGCTCGTCTTCACGTAATCGGTCTTCACGCCGAGCGACTTCGCGAGCGATTCGGCCATGTCGATGTCGATGCCCTCGAAGCGGCCGTCCGCGCGGTAGTACGAATACGGCTTGTAGTCGCCCGTCGTGCACACGCGCAGCGTGCCGCGCGCGAGCACGTCGTCGAGCCGCGAGCCGACGCCTGGTGCGGCGGCAGCGGCGTGCGCGCCGGTCTGCGCGTGCGCGGCGGCGCAGCAAAGCAGCGCGGCCGAGGCGAGCGTGGCGAGTGTCTTCATTGGTCTCCTCCTTCGTTTCGTTCGATATGAGCGTCCGATCATAACGGAGCCATCGCGCGCGTCATATGGCCGCCATCGCGTCGGCATGCGCAGCCTGAGGGCGGCTGTCCGGTAAAATGCCGCTTTGCCCTCGCATCGTCGCTCCTACCGTGGCCCATACCCTGCTCAACGACACCTTCCTGCGTGCGCTTCTGCGCGAGCCGACCGACTACACGCCGATCTGGCTGATGCGCCAGGCCGGCCGCTACCTGCCCGAATACAACGCGACGCGCGCCCGCGCCGGCAGCTTCCTCGGTCTCGCGAAGCATCCCGACTACGCGACCGAAGTGACGCTGCAGCCGCTCGAGCGCTTTCCGCTCGACGCCGCGATCCTGTTCTCGGACATCCTGACGATTCCGGACGCGATGGGGCTCGGCCTCGACTTCCAGGTCGGCGAAGGGCCGAAGTTCGCGCATCCGGTGCGTACCGAGGCCGACGTTGCGAAGCTTGCGGTGCCGGACATCGAGGAAACGCTCGGCTACGTGACGGGCGCCGTGCGCGAGATCCGTCGCGCGCTGACCGACGGCCAGGGCCGCCAGCGCGTGCCGCTGATCGGCTTTTCGGGCAGCCCGTGGACGCTCGCGTGCTACATGGTCGAAGGCGGCGGGTCGGACGATTTCCGCACGGTGAAGTCGATGGCGTATTCGCGCCCCGACCTGATGCACCGGATCCTCGACGTGAATGCGCAGGCGGTGGCCGCGTACCTGAACGCGCAGATCGAAGCGGGCGCGCAGGCCGTGATGATCTTCGATACGTGGGGCGGTGCGCTGGCGGACGGTGCGTACCAGCGCTTCTCGCTGGACTACATCCGCCGCGTGGTCTCGCAGCTCAAGCGCGAGCACGACGGCGAGCGCGTGCCGGTGATCACGTTCACGAAGGGCGGCGGGCTGTGGCTCGAGGAGATCGCGGCGACCGGCGTCGATGCGGTCGGGCTCGACTGGACGGTCAACCTCGGCCAGGCGCGCGAGCGCGTCGCGGGCAAGGTCGCGCTGCAGGGCAACCTCGACCCGACGATCCTGTTTGCGCCGCCGGCCGCGGTGCGCGAGCAGGCGCGCGCGGTGCTCGACAGCTATGGCAACCATCCGGGCCACGTATTCAACCTCGGGCACGGCATTTCGCAATTCACGTCGCCCGATCACGTCGCCGAACTCGTCGACGAAGTACATAGCCACAGCCGCGCGATCCGTAGCGGAGCCGCCGGCTGAACGCAAGCGCTGTCATGCTGCACTGCGGCGTGGCAGCGTTTCGTTATTGGCACTAAACAGGGCGCAACCCCGCACCGGTTGCCGATTCAGTGCTTGTCAAGACTTGACTTATACACATTTTCCACGTTGCAGCGCGGTAGAGCCCTGTATCGGTCAATCTGTCTCGCTATGGTTCGGTAATTTGAATAGCAGCCTTATGGCATAAGGCTCCGCGGGGCACCGCAACACGCGGCGAAAATCAGCGGAAAGCGCGGCCCCGCGCGCGTTGCGGCCATCGAGCGGCGAGTTCTCAACAAAGTTATCCACAGGCTGGGCAGGGTATACGGCGATTCCTAATGCGAATCCAAAACTTAGCGCCGAAACTGAAGTTTTACTTTAAGTTCGCTGCCCCGAGGCGGGCGCGGATGTCGGCCGTCCATGCCCATGCGGCGCATCCCGCTGCCGGAGCGCCGGGATGAGCGGCACCTATCTGCGCGTCGCGCTCGACCATCCGCTCGCCACCCTGTTCGACTACCGCTGCGACGCGCAACCGGCGCCCGGGCCCGGCACGCTCGTGCAGGTGCCGTTCGGCAAGCGGCAGGCCGTCGGGCTCGTCTGCGAAGTGACGACTCACACCGACGTGCCGCCGTCGCGGCTGCGCGCGATCGACGCGATCTGCACCGACCTGCCGCCGTTGTCGCCGGACTGGCTCGCGCTCGTGTCGTTCGCCGCGGATTACTACCAGCGCGGGCGTGGCGAGGTCGCGCTGCCGGCGCTGCCGCAGGCGCTGCGCGATGCCGGGCGCTGGGGGCGGCTGCTCGCGCCCGAGGTGCGT
>NZ_JAAGPC010000102.1:0-33282 GCF_017104595.1 Burkholderia sp. Tr-20390
GCGCGGCGCGCGCGAGGCCGAGCGCCGCGGGCGACGCGGACAGCACGCGCGCGAACGGCTTGCCGACCGGCTTCAGCGTGCCCTGCGCATGGAACCAGATCGAATTGACGGCCGGCAGGCCACGCGCCTCGCGGGCCTCGTTGACCGGATGCTGGAACCACGCCATCTGCACTTCGTTCTGCAGCTTCATCCACATCCGCGAGCGCTCGCCCGTATGCGCTTCGTGCGGCAGCCAGATCTCGATGTTGCGGCCGCTCGCGCGCAGCGGCGCGGCACCGGCGAGGCGGGCGAGCTGCTCGCTCGACAGGTACCAGCGTGACGGGTTCGGCGCCTCGAGCCGGACGCCGAGCTCCTCGATCAGCGGCCGCGCGACTGCGAGCAGCGCGGCGGCGTCGCCTTCGTCGAGCGCGAGGGCCGCCGGATCGACGAGCACCAGGTGATCGTGCGCGATTTCGACGTGGACGGGCTCGACGCAGGCCCACGCTTGCGCGCCGGGGTCGCCGCCGTCCGCCAGCAGCATGTAGGGCGCGAGCGGCGCCTCGTCCGCGGCGTTGCCCTGGGTGGCGCCGAACTGGCGGGCCAGCCAGCGCTCGTGCGGCAGCGTGCGCTGGAAGTCCTCGCCGGCCACGCGCTCGACGAGGCTGGCGCGGGCGAGCAACTTTTCGAGCGCGGGGCTGTCCAGCGTGTGCAGGGACGAGGCCGCATCGGCCGCCGACGGCAGCGCGAACGGAACGAGAAAATGGAGGCGTCGGTCGTGCATGATGGTGCGCATTGTATGGCAAACTGCGCGCGTGATCGGGCCGGCTGACGGCCCGTTCGCGTCCGGCGGCCGTTTTTCGACCGTGCCCGGGCCGGTGGCCGCCACCGGGCGGCGGTCCGGCCGCGGGGCGCCTCCCCGCCGTAACCAGCAGAAAGGATTCGCTTGAAACTTCCGTACGAATGGCAGATCGGCTGGCGCTACACGCGCGCCGGCAAACGCACGACCGGTAACGGCTTCATTTCCTTCATCGCGCTCGTGTCGATGCTCGGGATCGCGCTCGGCGTCGCGGCGCTGATCGTCGTGCTGTCGGTGATGAACGGCTTCCAGAAGGAAGTGCGCGACCGCATGCTGTCGGTGCTCGCGCACGTCGAGGTGTTCTCGCCGACGGGCTCGATGCCCGACTGGCAACTGACCGCGCAGGAAGCGCGCCGCAATCCGTCGGTGATCGGCGCGGCGCCGTACGTCGACGCGCAGGCGCTGCTCACCCGCCAGGACGCGGTGAGCGGCGTGATGCTGCGCGGCGTCGAGCCGGCGCTCGAGCCGCAAGTGTCGGATATCGGCAAGGACATGAAGGCGGGCCAGCTCGGCGCGCTGGTGCCGGGCCAGTTCGGCATCGTGCTCGGCAATGCGCTCGCGGGCAATCTCGGCGTGACGGTCGGCGACAAGGTCACGCTGGTCGCGCCGGAAGGATCGATCACGCCGGCCGGCATGATGCCGCGGCTGAAGCAGTTTACGGTCGTCGGCGTGTTCGAGTCCGGGCACTACGAATACGACAGCACGCTCGCGATGATCAACATCCGCGACGCCGAGGCGCTGTTCCGGATGGCCGCGCCGACCGGCGTGCGGCTGCGGCTGAAGGACATGCAGAAGGCGCCGGACGTGGCGGTGGAGCTGTCGCATACGCTGTCGGGCAGCCTGTACATCCGCGACTGGACCCAGCAGAACAAGACGTGGTTCTCGGCCGTGCAGATCGAGAAGCGGATGATGTTCATCATCCTCACGCTGATCATCGCGGTGGCCGCGTTCAACCTCGTGTCGTCGCTCGTGATGACGGTGACCAACAAGCAGGCCGACATCGCGATCCTGCGCACGCTCGGCGCGCAGCCGGGGTCGATCATGAAGATCTTCGTCGTGCAGGGCGTGACGATCGGCTTCGTCGGCACGGCGTCGGGCGTCGCGCTCGGCTGCCTGATCGCGTGGAGCATCCCGTGGCTGATCCCGATGATCGAGCACCTGTTCGGCGTGCAGTTCCTGCCGCCGTCCGTGTACTTCATCAGCGAGCTGCCGTCCGAACTCGTCGCGAGCGACGTGATCCGGATCGGCCTGATCGCGTTCGCGCTGTCGGCGGTCGCGACGCTCTATCCGAGCTGGCGCGGCGCGAAGGTGAAGCCGGCGGAGGCGCTCCGCTATGAATGACCGCGCGACCGCATTCGCGGATGCAAAACAACACAACAGACAGGATTCGGCAGGTATGCAGGAATACGTGCTTCAGGCGCGCGGGATCACGAAGGCGTTCGTGCAGGGCGGCTTCAACGTGCAGGTGCTCAACAATACCGAGCTGACGGTGCGGCGCGGCGAGAAGCTCGCGGTCGTCGGTGCGTCGGGCTCCGGCAAGAGCACGCTGCTGCACGTGCTGGGCGGGCTCGACGAGCCGAGCGCGGGCGAGGTGTCGTTGCTCGGCAAGCCGTTCACGCAACTCGCCGAGCGCGAGCGCAACGAGCTGCGCAACCGTGCGCTCGGCTTCGTCTACCAGTTCCATCACCTGCTGCCCGAGTTCACCGCGCTCGACAACGTCGCGATGCCGCTGCGCATTCGCCGGATGACGACCGAGGACGCGCGCGAGCAGGCGCAGGCGATGCTCGAACGCGTCGGTCTCGGCCCGCGTGCGAAGCACCGGCCGGGCGAGCTGTCGGGCGGCGAGCGGCAGCGCGTCGCGATCGCGCGCGCGCTGGTCACGAAGCCCGCGTGCGTGCTCGCCGACGAGCCGACCGGCAACCTCGACGGCACGACGGCCGATACGGTGTTCAACCTGATGCTCGAGCTGTCCGAGACGCTCGAAACGAGCTTCGTGATCGTCACGCACGATCCCGATCTCGCCGCGCGCTGCGACCGCATCATGCGGCTGCGCGACGGCGTGTTGCACGAGGAGCCGGCGCTGCCGGTGTAAGAAGCGAACGCGCTTGGCCTGCTGCCGGGATGGTCCCGGTGCGGCGCCAGCGCGCAGGACTGCCGCCATGTGGATCGACACGCACTGCCATCTCGATGCCGCCGAGTTCGACGCCGACCGCGACGCGGTCGCGCACGCGGCGCGCGCGGCCGGCGTGTCGCGCATCGTGATCCCGAGCGTCGGGCGCGACAACTTCACGACGGTGCGCGAACTCGCGCAACGCACGCCGGGCGCGGTCTACGCACTCGGCATCCATCCGATGTTTACGCCACGCGCACGCGACGAGGATCTCGACCTGCTGCGCATGGAGATCGAGGCGAGCCTCGACGATCCGCGCTTCGTCGCGATCGGCGAGATCGGTCTCGACTATTTCGTGCCGGGGCTCGACGAAGATCGGCAGCAGTTCTTCTACCAGGGGCAACTGAAGCTCGCGCGCGAATTCGACCTGCCCGTGCTGTGCCACGTGCGCAAGTCGCAGGATCGCGTGCTCGCCGGGCTGCGCCGTTTTGGCGTGCGGCACGGTATCGCGCATGCGTTCAACGGCAGCTTCCAGCAGGCTGAAGCGTATCTCGCGCATGGGCTGCATCTCGGCTTCGGCGGCAACGTGACCTTCACGCGCGCGCTGCAGATCCGCCGGCTCGCGGCGCAGCTGCCGCTCGAGGCGATCGTCGTCGAGACGGACGCACCCGACATCGCGCCCGAATGGGCGTACAAATCCCGCAACACGCCCGACCAGGTGCCGCGCATCGGCGACGTGCTCGCCGAATTGCGCGGGATCGACGCCGGCGCGGTGTCCCTATGCACTTCGGCTAACGCGCTCGCCGCGCTGCCGCGACTCGCACTTTCATCCGCATAATCGTTGCCCTGAGGCGCTGCATGCTCGATGGTGGCGCCGGGTCGACGAGGAGGGGCGATGCGCGTGTGGTGGATCGCGTTCGCGCTCGGCGTGGTCGTACTGCAGCGGCAGGCGGCGCTGCCGGGTGCGCTCGCATGGACGATCGGTGTGGCCGTGCTCGCGGGCTGCGCGGGGCTGAGCGTGTGGTGCAGGCGTCGCCAGCGTACGCGCAAGACCGCCATGTTCGGATGGTTGCTGTGTGCGCTCGCGGCCTGCGATGCAGGGTTCGGCTATGCGGCCGCGCGGGCCGAATGGCGG
This sequence comes from Burkholderia sp. Tr-20390, assembly GCF_017104595.1. Taxonomy (NCBI): domain Bacteria; kingdom Pseudomonadati; phylum Pseudomonadota; class Betaproteobacteria; order Burkholderiales; family Burkholderiaceae; genus Burkholderia; species Burkholderia sp. Tr-20390. Next base: position 4,081 of record NZ_JAAGPC010000102.1, read on the forward strand.
CTGCGCGACAGCCTGCCCGTCGAGTGGGAGGGGCGCGACATCGTCGTCACCGGCGTGATCCGCGGGCTGCCCGTGATCGACGAGACAGGCGCGCGGCTGCTGTTCGCGGTCGAGTCGAACGATGCGGGGCTGGCCCGCTTTCCGCCGTTGATCCGGCTGTCGTGGCGCGCCTATGGTGCGTCGGCGACACGCGATCCACTTCCCGATCTGCGCGCCGCGCAGCGCTGGCGTTTCGTCGTGCGCCTGAAGCGCCCGCATGCCGAGGCCAATCCCGGTGTGCGCGACAGCGAGGCGGCGTGGCTGGCCGCAGGCATTCGCGCGATCGGTTATGTGAGCGCGCCCCGGCGGGCGGAATTGCTCGATGCGCGCGCAGCGGGATGGCGTGCGTCGATCGATCGGCTGCGCGACGCGCTGCGCGCGCGTATCGACGCGTCGCTCGGCAGCGACGCCGGCCATCGCGGCATCGTCGCCGCACTGGCGATCGGCGACCAGTCGGGCATCGGCGACGATGACTGGCACGTGCTGCGCAGCACGGGTACGAGCCACCTCGTCGCGATTTCCGGCCTGCATGTCGGGCTCGTCGGCGCGATCGCGGGCGGGCTCGTGTCGATGGTCTGGCGCCGCCTGCGCTGGCGCACTCGGGCCGCAACGCTCATGTTTCCGGCGCCGTACGCGGCAGCGCTCGCCGCGCTGGCAGCCGCGGCCGGCTATGCGGCGCTTGCCGGCTTCAACGTGCCGGCGCAGCGCGCATGGTGGATGATCGCGGCCGGCGGCATTGCGTACCTGGCCGGGCGCAGCGTGCCGACTTCCGCGGTGCTGTGCGCGGCGCTCGGCGGCGTGCTGCTTGCCGATCCGTGGGCCGTGCTGTCGGCCGGGTTCTGGCTGTCGTTCGGGGCGGTCGCCGTGATCCTGATGGCCGTCGCCGGCTGGCGTGGCGTGCGTGAGGTTGATACGGAAAACGAGGAGGGCGACGGCACGGCCGGCTTGTCGAGCCGGTTGCGCGCGTGGGGTGCCCGCGCCGGGCGCCGGATCGCCGAGGCCACGCGCGTGCAGTACGCGGTGACGATCGGTCTCGCACCGCTCACGGCCGCCTGGTTCGCGCAAATATCCCTGTCGGGCCCGCTTGGCAATGCGTTCGCGATTCCGTGGGTCAGCTCGGTCGTGACGCCCGTCGTGCTGGCCGGCATCGCGCTGCCCGCGCCGCTCGATGCGTACGCGTTCCGGCTTGCGCACGCGGCGCTCGAACCGATGATGGCGCTGCTCGGATACCTTGCCGACTGGCCGGCCGGCGTGTTCTGGCTGCGCATGCCCGACTGGCCGGTGCTGGTGCTGGCCTGCGTGGGCGTCGCATGGGCGCTGATGCCGCGCGGCTGGCCGCTGCGCTGGGCGGCCCCGCTCACGTGGCTGCCGCTCGTCGCGCCGGCATCTGATGCGCCGCCGCCGGGCGGCTTCCGGCTGACCGTTTTTGACGTCGGGCAGGGCGCGTCGGTGCTGGTGGAGACCGCGCGGCGTACCTTGCTGTTCGATGCGGGGCCGGGCGCGGAGTCGACCCACGCCGGCGCGCGGATCGTCGCGCCCGCGTTGCGTGCACGCGGCATCGCGGTGATCGATTCGCTCGTGCTCAGTCACGCGGATGCCGATCACGCGGGCGGCGCACCGGCCGTCTATGCGGCAGCCGACGTGCGCCAGCTGCTGGCCGGCATCGTGCCGAACAGCCGGTTGTGGCGCGATGCGGCAGCCGCCGGCGTCGCCGACCGGCTGCCGTGCGCGGCCGGGCAGCGCTGGACCTGGGACGGCGTCGCGTTCACGATGCTGTGGCCGCCAGGCGGCCTGGGCGCGGGCTCGTCGAACGGGCGGTCGTGCGTGCTGCGCATCGACGCGGGCGAGACGTCCGCGCTGCTGACGGGTGATGTCGATGCGCGCGGCGAACGCCGGCTCGTGGACGCTGCACGCGACGCGCTGGCCGCACAGATCCTGGTCGTTCCGCACCATGGCAGCCGTACGTCGTCGGTCGAGCCTTTCCTCGATTCGGTCGGGCCGCGCGTCGCGGTATTTCCTGTAGGCTATCGCAATCGTTTCGGTCATCCGCACCGGACGGTGCTCGCCCGTTACGAGGCGCGCGGGATCCCGCTGCCGCGCACCGATCGCGACGGCGCCGTGCGGTTCGACGTCGCGCCGGCCGACGGCGGGTTTGCCTTCGAGCGTCATCGCGACGTTTGGCGACGGTACTGGATGGATCGGTGAGCGCGGCGAAAGCCGGCGTATCAATAAAGATGGCCCGGATCCGCGCTCAATGCCGAAGCGTGGGCCCGGCAGAACGCGAAGCATGGGGCGAGAGCAAGCGCTAAAGCACTCACTCTCGTCGACCGCGAAGCATGGGACGGAGTAAGCGCTGAAGCGCCAACTCGGGTCGACCGCGAAGCATGGGACCGGAGTAAGTGCTAAAGCACTAACTCCGGTCGACAAAGGAGACATCGGCGTTTGAAGGACATCCTCCACTTCTCGCATGCGAACGGCTTTCCGGCATCGACGTACCGCACGATCTTCGCCGAACTGGCCGACGACTACGAGCTGCGCTACATCGAACGGATCGGCCACGACCGCCGCTACCCGGTGACGCGCGACTGGCCGCATCTCGTCGAGCAACTGCTCGACGACATCGGCAGCCGCTACGAGCGTCCCGTCTGGCTTGTCGGCCATTCGCTCGGCGGCTACCTGTCGCTGATGGCCGCGCTGAAGAAGCCGCAGTGGGTGCGCGGCGTCGTGATGATCGATTCGCCGATCATCGCGGGCTGGCGCGCCGGCGCATTGCGCGCGAGCCAGTGGGCGGGGCTCGACGAGCGGCTGTCGCCGGCCGCCGCGACGCGCAACCGGCGTACGCACTGGGTCAGCCGTGACGAAGTCTGGCGGCACTTCCGCGAAAAGCCGGCGTTCGCCCGCTGGGACGAAAGGATGCTGGCCGACTACATCGACTACGGGATCCCGCAGGTCGGCGCCGACGGCGAGCGCTCGCTCGCGTTCGACCGGCAGGTCGAATACCTGATCTACCGGACGTTGCCGCATACGCTCGGCCCGCGGCTCGCGCACGGCGCGCCGGTGCCGCTCGGCTTTCTCGCCGGCACGCGTTCGCGCGAGGTGCGCCAGGTCGGGCTCGATGCGACACGCCGCGCGGCGCGCGGCCGCGTCGAATGGCTGGAAGGCAGCCACCTGTTTCCGATGGAGCGGCCGCTCGAGACCGCCCGCGCATTGCAGCGGATGCTGAATTCGCTGAAGGCGGCGGAGGGCGATGTGTCGCAGGGCGTCACCCCGCTCGCGAGGCGCGCCTGACGCAGGGTTTGGCGGCCGGGGCGCCGCCTCCGGCACGCGCGGTTGCACCGGCCGGAGGGCGGTTGCGTCCCGGCGCGCACGGCTGGTGCGGGGCGGCGCGAAAGGGCGCGATCATCGAGTCAATTGCTGAGAGAAGGGCGGGCTTTACGGTATAATCCGTTTTTCCCGCGAGCATCCAGCGATGACCAAATATGTTTTCGTCACCGGCGGCGTAGTTTCTTCCCTTGGCAAGGGTATTGCCGCCGCTTCCCTCGCCGCGATCCTTGAATCGCGCGGTCTGAAAGTCACCCTCCTCAAACTCGATCCCTACATCAACGTCGACCCCGGCACGATGAGCCCGTTCCAGCACGGCGAAGTGTTCGTGACGGAAGACGGGGCGGAGACCGACCTCGACCTTGGCCACTACGAGCGCTTCATCAGCACGAAGATGCGCAAGGCCAACAACTTCACGACCGGCCAGATCTACGAATCGGTGATCCGCAAGGAGCGCCGCGGCGACTATCTCGGCAAGACCGTGCAGGTCATTCCGCACATCACGAACGAAATCCAGGCGTTCATCGAGCGCGGGGCCGCGTCGGCCACCTGCGGTGAGCCGGATGTCGCGATCGTCGAGATCGGCGGCACGGTCGGTGACATCGAATCGCTGCCGTTCCTCGAAGCCGCGCGCCAGATGAGCCTGCGCCTCGGCCGCAACAGCGCGTGCTTCGTGCACCTGACGCTGGTGCCGTACGTCGCGACGGCCGGCGAGCTGAAGACGAAGCCGACCCAGCACAGCGTGCAGAAGCTGCGCGAGATCGGCATCCTGCCGCACGTGCTGCTGTGCCGTGCGGACCGCCGCATTCCGGACGACGAATCGAAGAAGATCTCGATGTTCTCGAACGTGCCGGAAGACGCCGTGATCTCGGTGTGGGACGCCGACAGCATCTACAAGATTCCGCAGATGCTGCACGACCAGGGCCTCGACCGCATCATCTGCGAGGAACTGAAGCTGTCGCCGAAGGACGCGGACCTGACCATGTGGTCGGAGCTGGTCGAGAAGCTCGAGAACCCGAAGCACGAAGTGACGATCGGCATGGTCGGCAAGTACGTCGACCTGACCGAGTCGTACAAGTCGCTGATCGAGGCGCTGCGCCACGCATCGCTGCACACGTCGACCAAGGTCAACATCGAATACATCGACTCGGAAGAGATCGAGACGAACGGTGTCGACAGCCTGAAGCATCTCGACGCCGTGCTGGTGCCGGGCGGTTTCGGCCGTCGCGGCACGGAAGGCAAGATCGCGGCGATCCGCTATGCGCGTGAAGCCAAGGTGCCGTATCTCGGCATCTGCCTCGGCATGCAGCTCGCGGTGATCGAATTCGCGCGCGACGTCGTCGGCCTGAAGCAGGCGAACAGCACGGAATTCGAGCCGGACACGCCGGAACGCGTGGTCGCGCTGATCACCGAGTGGTACGACCGCGACGGCAAGGTCGAGACGCGCACCGAGGAGTCCGATCTCGGCGGCACGATGCGCCTGGGTTCGCAGCGCTGCCCGATCAAGCCGGGCACGATGGCGGAAGAGATCTATGGCAAGGACGTGAACGAGCGCCATCGCCACCGTTATGAAGTCAATAACCGCTTCGTGCCCCAGCTCGAAGCCGGTGGCCTTATCATCAGCGCCCGTACCCCGAGCGAGGATCTGCCGGAAATGATGGAACTGCCGCGTTCGATGCACCCGTGGTTCGTCGGCGTCCAGTTCCACCCGGAATTCACGTCCACGCCGCGTGACGGTCATCCCCTCTTCAAGTCGTTCGTCGAAGCTGCGCTTGTCAACAAGCAAGCGCGCGGAGTGTAAGCATGAAGCTGTGCGATTTCGAGGTCGGTCTCGACAAGCCTTTCTTCCTGATCGCGGGCACCTGCGTCGTCGAATCGGAGCAAATGACGATCGACACGGCCGGCCGCCTGAAGGAGATCTGCGCGAAGCTGAACATTCCGTTCATCTACAAGTCGTCCTACGACAAGGCGAACCGCAGCTCGGGCAAGTCGTTCCGTGGCCTCGGAATGGACGAGGGCCTGCGGATCCTGTCCGAGGTGAAGCGCCAGCTCGGCCTGCCGGTGCTGACCGACGTGCATTCGATCGAAGAGATCGAGCAGGTCGCGTCGGTTGTCGACGTGCTGCAGACGCCGGCGTTCCTGTGCCGCCAGACCGATTTCATCCACGCGTGCGCGCGCTCGGGCAAGCCCGTCAACATCAAGAAGGGCCAGTTCCTCGCGCCGCACGACATGAAGAACGTGATCGACAAGGCGCGCGAAGCGGCCCGTGAAGCGGGGCTGTCGGAAGACCGTTTCATGGCGTGCGAGCGCGGTGTCTCGTTCGGCTACAACAATCTGGTGTCGGACATGCGTTCGCTCGCGATCATGCGCGAGACGAGCGCCCCGGTCGTGTTCGATGCGACCCACTCGGTGCAGCTGCCGGGCGGGCAGGGCACGAGCTCGGGCGGCCAGCGCGAATTCGTGCCGGTGCTCGCGCGTGCGGCGGTCGCGACGGGCGTCGCGGGCCTGTTCATGGAGACGCACCCGAATCCGGCCGAAGCAAAGTCGGATGGCCCGAACGCGGTGCCGCTGAACCGGATGAGTGCGCTGCTGGAGACCCTCGTCACGCTCGACCAGGCGGTGAAGCGCAATCCGTTCCTGGAAAACGATTTCAATTAAAGATCGAATGAACCTTGCGACGGCTTCGCACGTCAGTAGCGAAAGCGGTTCAGGCGCGCGCGCCGTCGCAGTTTGAAGAATCCATCGTCATTCTCAGAGGAAACCCATGAGTGCAATCGTAGATATCATCGGCCGCGAGATTCTGGATTCGCGCGGCAACCCCACCGTCGAATGCGACGTGCTGCTCGAATCGGGCACGATGGGCCGCGCGGCGGTGCCGTCGGGCGCGTCCACCGGCTCGCGTGAAGCGATCGAACTGCGCGACGGCGAAGCCGGCCGCTACAACGGCAAGGGCGTGCTGAAGGCAGTCGAGCATATCAACACCGAAATCTCCGAAGCCATCATGGGCCTCGACGCGTCGGAACAGGCGTTCCTCGACAAGACGCTGCTCGAGCTGGACGGCACCGACAACAAGTCGCGCCTCGGCGCGAACGCGATGCTGGCCGTGTCGATGGCCGTCGCGAAGGCAGCCGCCGAAGAGGCCGGCCTGCCGCTGTACCGCTATTTCGGCGGTTCGGGCGCGATGCAACTGCCGGTGCCGATGATGAACATCGTCAACGGCGGCGCGCACGCGAACAACAGCCTCGACATCCAAGAATTCATGATCGTCCCGGTGAGCCAGCCGACGTTCCGTGAAGCCCTGCGTTGCGGCGCGGAAGTGTTCCACGCACTGAAGAAGATCCTGAGCGACCGCGGCATGAGCACGGCAGTCGGCGACGAAGGCGGCTTCGCGCCGAACTTCGGCAGCAACGACGAGTGCCTGTCGACGATCCTGCAGGCGATCGAGAAGGCCGGCTACCGTGCCGGTGAAGACGTGCTGCTCGCGCTCGACTGCGCGGCATCCGAGTTCTACCACGACGGCAAGTACCAGCTCGCGGGCGAAGGCCTGCAACTGTCGTCGGCCGAATTCACCGACTACCTCGCGACGCTCGCCGACAAGTTCCCGATCGTGTCGATCGAGGACGGCATGCACGAAAGCGACTGGGAAGGCTGGAAGCTGCTGACCGACCGCCTCGGCAAGAAGGTGCAGCTGGTCGGCGACGACCTGTTCGTCACGAACACGCGCATCCTGAAGGAAGGTATCGAGAAGGGCATCGCGAACTCGATCCTCATCAAGATCAACCAGATCGGTACGCTGACCGAAACGTTCGCGGCAATCGAAATGGCGAAGCGCGCAGGCTACACGGCCGTGATCTCGCACCGCTCGGGTGAAACGGAAGATTCGACGATCGCGGACATCGCGGTCGGCCTGAACGCCGGTCAGATCAAGACGGGTTCGCTGTCGCGCAGCGACCGCATCTCGAAGTACAACCAGCTGCTGCGCATCGAGGAAGATCTCGGCGACATCGCAAGCTACCCGGGTAAATCGGCTTTCTATAACCTGCGCTAACGCGCTACTATCGGGTTCGTCATATCGACGCCGCTCTGTGCATGTGCGCGGAGCGGCGCTTCTTATATCTGCGGTTCTTACATGCGGCTTGTCACTGTCGTCCTGATTGCCTTGCTGGCGCTCATTCAGTACCCCCTATGGTGGGGACACGGCGGCTGGCTGCGGGTGCATGAATTGCGTCAGCAGCTCGACGACCAGCTCCAGAAGAACGCGGACGAGAAGCTGCGCAACGAGCGCACCGCAGGCGAAGTACAGGATCTGCAGGGCGGCACCGCGGCCATCGAGGAGCGTGCACGCTACGAGATGGGCATGGTGAAGGACGGCGAGGTATTCGTGCAGTTCGTGTCGCCGAATGCGCCTGCCGTACCGCTGAACAACACGCCGTCGAATACGTCGACGCGCGGCGCCGTCTCCGCGGCACCGGTGCGTGTCGTACCGAATCCGCAGTCGATCGCGAAGCCGTCGCGGCATCATGGCGGCGACAAGGGCAAGGCCGCGCATCACTGATGCGCGATTGCTCGAACCCATTGAAAAAGCGCGGGAAATGCCGCGCTTTTTTATTTCCTGCTGGTAGTCAATTGGCTGAGCGATGCACGCTCACCACCACCATCCCGGGTAGCCGTAGCTGATGCCCGAGCCCCAGCGATTGCCCCATCCGCCGTAATACCCGCCGTAGACCGTCACCGGCGGCGGCGAGTAATAGGCCCATGCGCGCGCGGCGGCCTCGGCTGCCATCGCGCTGTTCTGTTCGCGCAGCACCTGCTGGTCGATCTCGTCATAGCGCTTGCGTTCGGCGCTCGACAGCGCGGGCGGCTGGCCGCCCGATGCACCGGGTTCGGGCAGGCGGCTCAGGATCGTGGAGGTCGGCGGCGGCATCGCGCAGCCGGCCAGCGCGAGCGTGCCGGCGGCAACGCTCGTCAGGACGATGGTGCGGAACGGACGATGAAGCGGGCTCATGTGTTTCTCCTGCAGCGCGCCGACGACGGGAAGCGGCTTGCGCCGAAGTGCGTGACTTCGGCGCCGGAGCCTTGCGTGCGACGCTCGTGCGTCATTATGCGCCCGTGCCCGGACGGCGGGCATCGGGCCACTGATCAGTGACGCTGCTCGGTCGCGGGCGCAATGCCCGTCTCGACGCCGGGTGCCGCGAACAGCTGCGCGACATCGACCGGATCGAATTCATAGCGCTGGTTGCAGAACTCGCAATGAATCTCGACATGGCCGCGCTCGACGATCACGCTGTCGACTTCTTCACGGCCGAGCATGCGCAGCATCGCGCCGACCTTCTCGCGCGAGCACGAGCACTGGAAACGCGTGCCGGCTGGTTCGAAGTGCTGCACGTTTTCCTGCCAGAACAGCCGGCGGAACACGACTTCCGGTTCGACCTCGAGCAGTTCCTGTGCGGACAGCGTGCCGCCGAGCGTGCAGACGCGCTCCCACGTATCGGTATCGGTTTCGGCGTTACGCGGCACGATGCCGCCGTCGCCCGGCAGCTTCTGCAGCAGCATGCCGACCGCGCGGTCGCGATCGGCCGCGAGCCACATCCGCGTGTCGAGCTGTTCCGAGTGATGCATGTAATGCTCGAGCACCTGCGAGACGGATTCAAGCGGGCCTTCGACGCCGTTCAGCGGCACGATGCCCTGGTACGGCTGCTGGCCCGGCAGCTTGTCGGCCGGGTCGAGCGTGATCACGCAGCGGCCGTGGCCGCTCGCGTTGACGAGCGACGCGAAGCGCGTGTCGTCGCCGATCGTCTGGGCGGAGTCGCCGGCGAACTTCGCGGTGGCCCGCATCGACAGATCCGAACCGCACTGGACGACCAGCATCTGGACCGGCCCGTCGCCGAAGATCTGCATGATCAGGGTGCCGTTGAATTTCAGGTTCGCGGACAGCAGCGCGCACGCTGCCATCATCTCGCCGAGCACCGTGCGCACCGGGGCAGGGTAGTCGCGGCGGGCGAGCACTTCCTGCCACGTATTGCGCAGCGAAACGATCTCGCCGCGCACGGGCGCCGCATTGAACATGAATTTCTGTAACTGGTCGCTCACTCTTCTTCCTTGAAATCCGTGCGAATCACCCGATCCGCACGAGTTGCTCCTTGAAATGCGCACGCCGCTCGACGTATGTCTTCGCGTTCGTGCGCAGCCGCGCAATGTCTTCCGCCGACAGCTCGCGCACGACTTTCGCCGGTGCGCCGAGAATCAGCGAGTTGTCCGGGAACGTCTTGCCTTCCGTCACGACCGCGCCGGCACCAACCAGACAGTTGCGGCCGATTACCGCTCCATTCAAGACCACCGCCTGGATACCGACCAGCGAACCCTCGCCGATCGTGCAGCCGTGCAGCATGGCCTGGTGCCCGATCGTCACGTTTTCGGCAATCGTCAGCGGAAAGCCGGGGTCCGTGTGCAGGACCGCGCCTTCCTGGACGTTGCTGCCAGCGCCGACGGTGATCGTCTCGTTGTCGCCGCGAATTGTCGCGCCGAACCAGACGCTCGCGTTCTCCTCGAGCACGACCTTGCCGATGATGGCCGCCGTATCGGCGACGAATACGCTTTCGTGGATCGTCGGGGCCGTATCGCCCAGCTTGTAGATCGTCACGGAGTCTCCTTGTCTCTTCGATGATGGGCGCCGGTAGAATGGCGCGTCTGGTTTGCCCGGCGCATGCGCATTGCGCCGCGGAACAGTCGCCTATTGTAAACCGTCGCGTGCGTGCGCTCCCGCGATGCGCACGCAGGGTGTCCCCGTTTATGAGCATGGAGTCTTCTTCTTTCGGCAATGCGCCTGCCTGTGTGCGCCGCACCGCGCTTGCCGCGCTGCGTGACGCCGAACCCGTGGCGAAGGCCGCCCAGGTGCGCGCGCTCTACGATGCGCTGCGGGCCGGGCAGGCGGCGATCGCGCCGTCGCTCGAATTGCCCGAGCCGGCCGATCTGCCCGGCCGGCCGGCGCGCCCGCCGCTCGTCGAGCCGCGCCAGCTCGAGCGACGCAGCATGCGTTCGCCCGAAGGGCGCGCGGTGCTGCTGCACGCGCTTGCCCATATCGAGTTCAATGCGATCAACCTGGCCCTCGACGCGGTCTGGCGCTTCGCGGGCCTGCCGGCTCCGTTCTATGCGGACTGGCTGAAGGTGGCGGCCGAGGAGGCCTATCACTTCACGCTGCTGTCCGAGCGCCTGGCGGCGTTCGGGCATGCGTACGGCGATTTTCCCGCGCACAACGGCCTGTGGGAGATGTGCGAGCGGACCAAGGGCGACGTGCTGGCGCGCATGGCACTCGTGCCGCGCACGCTCGAGGCCCGCGGGCTCGACGCATCGCCGCCGATCCGCGCGCGGCTCGTGCAGGCGGGCGACGATGCGTCGGCCGCGATCCTCGACGTGATCCTGCGCGACGAAATCGGCCATGTCGCGATCGGCAACCGCTGGTTCCGGCATCTGTGCGACGAAGCCGGCCGCGATCCGGTGCCCACCTACCGGCAGCTCGCCGAGCAATACCATGCGCCGCGGCTGCGCGGCCCGTTCAATTTCGATGCGCGCCGCGATGCCGGATTCGAGCAGGCCGAACTCGACGAACTGGCCGCGCAGGACGTGGCGGACGGCAACGCGCCACGCTAGCCGGCTCGCGTTCGGCCGCGCTTCGACGTGCCGCCCGCCGTCCCGGGTGCCCGGGACATGGTGTTTCTCCGCGGCCCTGGGCTCACGCGCGCCGCTAGAGCGGCACCTCGATTGCCGGACGCCGGAAAGAGGGCGGCGCCGCTATAATCGAACGATCATTCTTTTTTCTGGCGGCTGCAATGAGTGCATCGAGTTCTGTTTCCGATTTCGTCACGGTGCGCGGCGTCCAGCTGCATGTCCGGCGCTGGGGCCGGCCCGATGCGCCGACGCTGTTCATGCTGCATGGCTGGATGGACGTCTCGGCATCGTTCCAGTTCGTTGTCGATGCGCTCGCGGGCGACTGGCAGGTGATCGCGCCCGATGCGCGCGGTTTCGGGCTGTCCGACTGGCCGGTCGCGCGGCAGGGCGGCGGTCATTACTGGTTCCACGAGTACCTGGGCGACCTCGATGCGCTCGTCGACCACTATGCGCCGGCCGGCGAAGTCAACCTGGTCGGGCACAGCATGGGCGCGAACGTCGTGTGCCTGTATGCCGGCGCGCGGCCGGAGCGCGTGCGGCGCGTGGTCGATCTCGAGGGTTTCGGGCTGGCGCCCGCGCGGGCCGAGCAAGCGCCGCGCCGGTTGCGCGGCTGGCTGGACGAGTTGCGCGAACCGCCCGTGCTGCGCCCTTACGCGTCCCTCGACGACGTGGCGGCGCGCCTGATCAAGACCAATCCGCGGCTCGACCCGCGCCGTGCGGCGTTCCTCGCCGCGCACTGGTCGAAGCGCGGCGACGACGGCCAGTACCACCTGCTGGCCGACCCCGCGCACAAGATGCCGGGCCCGCAGCTGTACCGGCTCGACGAAGTGATGGCCACCTGGGCGCAGGTGCGCGCGAAGGTGCTGCACGTCGAAGCCGTCAATTCGCCGACGCTGGCCCACATCGCCGGTGACATCCCGTTGCCGGAATTCAAGGCGCGCTTCAACGCGTTCCCCGACTGGCGCGAGAAGCTCGTCGAGGACGCCGGACACATGGTGCATCACGACCAGCCCGAGCAGATCGCGGCGCTGATCGAGGCGTTCTGCGCGTAGGCGCCAGGCGGCAGCGGCGGGGCACGCGGGCGGCGCATTGCCGCGTTGCAGTAGAATGAAGCCTTACCTGCCATGCCGACAATGAACGCCGATCTCCACTGCCATTCGAATGTTTCCGACGGGTTGCTGCCGCCTGCCGACGTCGCGCGCCGCGCTCATGCCGGCGGCGTGACCCTGTGGGCGCTGACCGACCACGACGAGATCGGCGGCCAGGCAGCGGCGCGCAGCGAAGCGGAAGCGCTCGGCATGCGCTACCTGAGCGGCGTCGAGATTTCGGTCACGTGGGCGTCGCGCACCGTGCACATCGTCGGCCTGAATGTCGATCCCGCGAATCCGGTGCTGGTCGACGGCCTGTACCGCACGCGCCACGGCCGCGCGGCGCGCGCGGTGGCGATCGGCGAGCAGCTCGCCACGCTCGGCATTCCCGGTGCGTACGACGGCGCGTTGAAGTATGTGTCGAATCCCGACCTGATCTCGCGCACGCACTTCGCCCGCTTCCTCGTTGAAAACGGTCACGCCACGTCGACATCCGATGTGTTCGATCGGCTGCTCGGCGACGGCAAGCCCGGATTCGTCCCGCACCGCTGGGCGACGCTGCCCGACGCCGTTGCGTGGATTCGCGCGGCCGGCGGCGAAGCGGTGGTCGCGCATCCGGGCCGCTATCGCTATACGCCCGTCGAATTCGACGCGTTCTTCGGCGAGTTCATCGATCTGGGCGGCCGCGCGATCGAGGTTGTCACGGGCAGCCACACCCCCGACCAGTACCGCGAATACGCGGACGTCGCACGCCGCTTCGGCTTCGAAGCGTCGCGCGGCTCGGATTTCCATGCGCCAGGCGAGGGCCGTGTCGAGCTCGGCAGCCTGCCGCCGTTGCCGCCCGACCTGACACCGGTCTGGGAACGCTGGCTCTGACACCGGGCGGCGGCCTGCCACCTGCGTTGCTGTTGGCCGCGCGCATCCGACTTTTCCCCCTTTACGACCCCCCATGTCCCAGTTCTTCAGGATTCACCCGGATAATCCGCAGCCGCGCCTGATCAAGCAGGCCGTGGAAATCGTCAGCAAGGGCGGCGTGATCGCGATGCCGACCGATTCGAGCTATGCGCTCGCGTGCCATCTCGACGACAAGGACGCGGTCGAGCGCGTGCGCCGGATTCGCGGCCTCGACGAGAAGCAGCACCTGTCGCTGCTCGTGCGCGACCTGTCGGAGCTTGCCAACTTCGCGATGGTCGACAACCGCCAGTACCGGCAGATCAAGTCGGTGACGCCGGGCCCGTACGTCTTCATCCTGCAGGCGACGAAGGAAGTGCCGCGCCGGCTGTCGCACCCGTCGCGCAAGACGATCGGCCTGCGCGTGCCCGATCACGCGATCACGCTCGCGTTGCTCGAATCGCTCGGCCAGCCGCTGCTCGGCACCACGCTGATCCTGCCGCCGGATGATGAGCCACTCAACGATCCCGACGAAATCCGCGAGCGGCTCGAGAAGCAGGTCGACCTCGTGATCGACGGTGGCGCGTGCCCGCGCGAGCCGTCGACGGTGATCGACCTGACCGGCGACGAGCCCGAGCTCGTGCGCGCGGGGCGCGGCGCGCTCGAACCGTTCGGACTCTCGGCCGCGTAAGCGCGCCGTTCCATTTTTTGCGCGAGTGCGCTTGTTACAATAACGCGATATGGATGCTTCCCTGATACAGACCATCGCCGTCTACGCGCTGCCCGTGATCTTCGCGATCACGCTGCACGAGGCCGCGCATGGCTACGCCGCCCGCCTGCTCGGCGACAACACTGCCTACATGATGGGGCGCGTGTCGTTCAACCCGATGCGTCACATCGATCCGCTCGGCACGATCGCGATCCCGCTCGCGATGTATTTCCTGACGGGCGGCGCGTTCCTGTTCGGCTATGCGAAGCCGGTGCCGGTGTCGTTCGGCAACCTGCGCGATCCGCGCTGGGGCAGCCTGTGGGTATCGCTCGCGGGCCCGGCCTGCAACTTCGTGCAGGCGCTGATCTGGGGCGTGCTGACCCTCGTGCTGCCCGCCGTCGGCGTCGACGAGCCGTTCTTCACGCGGATGGCGTTTGCCGGCGTCAGCGCGAACCTCGTGCTCGGCGTGCTGAACCTGTTTCCGTTGCCGCCGCTCGACGGCGGCCGCATCCTGGCGGCGCTGCTGCCGACGAAGCAATCGATCGCGCTGTCGCGCATCGAGCCGTACGGTTTCATCATCGTCCTCGTGCTGGTCGCGACGGGCGTGCTGACGAACTTCTGGCTGCGCCCGCTCGTCAACGTCGGCTATGCCGTCCTGAGCGCCATCCTGTCCCCATTCGCCTCGCTTCTCTAACGACAATCATGTTCCCTGAACGTATTTTCTCCGGCATGCGACCTACCGGGTCGCTGCACCTCGGTCACTACCACGGCGTGCTGAAAAACTGGGTGAAGCTGCAGTCCGAGTACCCGTGCTTCTTCTGCGTCGTCGACTGGCATGCGCTGACGACGCACTACGAGACTCCCGAGGTCATCGAGAAGAACGTGTGGGACGTCCTGATCGACTGGCTCGCATCCGGCATCGATCCGGCGCAGGCCACGCTGTTCATCCAGAGCAAGGTGCCCGAGCACGCCGAACTCGCGCTGCTGCTCGGCATGAGCACGCCGCTCGGCTGGCTCGAACGCGTGCCGACCTACAAGGAGCAGATGGAGAAGCTGAAGGACAAGGACCTGTCGACCTACGGCTTCCTCGGCTATCCGGTGCTGATGGCGGCCGACATCCTGCTGTATCGCGGCTCGCTCGTGCCGGTCGGTGAAGACCAGGTGCCGCACGTCGAGATGACGCGCGAGATCGCGCGCCGCTTCAACTACCTGTACGGCCGCGAGCCGGGTTTCGAGGAGAAGGCGCTCGATGCCGCGAAGAAGCTCGGCGGCAAGCGCGCGAAGCTCTATCACGAGCTGCGCAACGCGTATCAGCAGGAGGGCGACGACGAGGCGCTCGAACAGGCGCGCGCGATGCTGCAGGAATCGCAGAGCCTGTCGATGAGCGACCGCGAGCGCCTGTTCGGCTATCTCGAAGGCGCGCGCAAGATCATCCTGGTCGAGCCGCAGGCGCTGCTGACCGAAGCATCGCGGATGCCGGGCCTCGACGGGCAGAAGATGTCCAAGTCGTACGGCAACACGATCGGCCTGCGGGAAGACGCCGAGACGATCACGAAGAAGGTCCGCACGATGCCGACCGACCCCGCGCGCGTGCGCCGCACCGATCCGGGCGATCCCGACAAGTGCCCGGTGTGGCAGCTGCACCAGGTCTATACGGACGAAGCGACGCATGACTGGGTGCAGAAGGGCTGCCGCTCGGCGGGTATCGGCTGCCTCGACTGCAAGCAGCCGGTCGTCGAAGGCATCCTGCGCGAACAGCAGCCGATGCTCGAGCGCGCGCAAAAGTACATGGACGACCCGTCGCTGCTGCGCGCGATCGTCGCGGACGGTTGCGACAAGGCGCGCAAGTACGCGACGGAAACGATGCGCGACGTGCGTGACGCGATGGGCCTGTCGTACAACTGATCGGCCGCATGAGCGCATCCGTCATTGCCGCCGCGGGCGGCCACGTCGCCCAGGTCGAGCCGTCGCGCTGGGTCGCGCAATGGTCGCGGCTCGTGTCGCCAGGCGGCGCTGTGCTGGATGTGGCCGCGGGCGGCGGCCGCCATGCGCGCTGGTTCGCGTCGCACGGCCATCCGGTCGTCGCACTCGACCGCGACCCGGCCGCACTGGCCGCGTTGCGTTCGATTCCGGGCGTCGATGCCCGTGACGCCGATCTCGAAGGCGCGCCGTGGCCGTTGCCGGCCGGCGAGCAGTTTGCGGCGGTGGTGGTCACGAATTATCTGCACCGTCCGCTCTGGCCCCATCTGCTCGATGCGGTGGCGCCGGGCGGCGTGCTGATCTACGAAACCTTCGCGCAAGGAAACGAAACGGTCGGGAAACCGTCCAACCCCGCGTTCCTGCTCGCCCCGGGCGAGCTGCTGGACGCCGTGCGCGGCCGCCTGCGGGTGGTCGCGTACGAGGACGGGTTCGTCGCCGCGCCGCGCGAGGCATTCGTCCAGCGTCTCTGCGCAGTGCGCGAGGGCGCGACCCCGAAGGCGGGGGCGGGAATTCCACGTTACGAACTGCCCGGCTAATCCGCTACAATCTCAATGTTTACCGGTACATAATCTCATTCGCGTTTCATGGCTAACGGCACCCAAGACGGCATTCAAATCCGCGGCAGCATCCCCGCGATCGTCACCCCGATGCTCGAAGACGGCAGTCTCGACCTGCCGGCGTTTCGCAAACTGATCGACTGGCACATCGCGGAAGGCACCGATGCGCTGGTCGTGGTCGGTACGAGCGGCGAGTCGGCAACGCTCAACGTCGAAGAGCACATCCTGATGATCCGCACGGCGGTCGAGCATGCGGCGAAACGCATCCCGATCATCGCGGGCGCGGGCGGCAACTCGACCGCCGAGGCGATCGAGCTGACGAAGCACGCGAAGGCTGTCGGCGCGGACGCGACGCTGCAGGTCGTGCCGTACTACAACAAGCCGACGCAGGAAGGCATGTACCGTCACTTCAAGACGATCGCCGAAGCGGTCGACCTGCCGGTGATCCTGTACAACGTGCCGGGTCGCACGGTCGCCGACATGGCGAACGAGACGACGCTGCGCCTCGCGGAAGTCCCGGGCATCATCGGCGTGAAGGAAGCGACCGGCAACATCGATCGCGCCGCGCACCTGATCAAGGCCGCGCCGAAGCATTTCGCGATCTACAGCGGCGACGATCCGACCGCGATCGCGCTGATGCTGCTCGGCGGCCACGGCAATATCTCGGTCACGGCGAACGTCGCACCGCGCGCGATGAGCGACCTGTGCCGCGCGGCGCTGGCCGGCGACGTACAGACGGCTCGCGCGCTGCATATGAAGCTGCTGTCGCTGCACAAGAACCTGTTCATCGAAGCGAACCCGATTCCGGTGAAGTGGGCGCTGCAGGCGATGGGCAAGATGCAGGGCGGCATCCGGCTGCCGCTCACGGCGCTCGACGAGCGCTGCCACGAAGCCGTGCGTTCGGCCCTCGTCGAGGCCGGCGTCCTCGCCTGATGCCGAGGCGGCCGCGTCCTGCGGCCGCCGGCTCGAACCCTGATCAACCCGCACCGGCCGGCTCCGTCCGGCGCCGCTCCTGACGAGCGTTCTAGCAAGACGAAGGATTTCATGAAACGTTTCGCCTTTTCCTCTCGCGCCATCCAGATGTCGGTGATGGCGCTGGCGCTGGGCGCGCTCGCCGGCTGCGATACGCTGAACGACTACCTGGCCCCTGACCGGGTCAACTACAAGAACACCGGTTCGGCGCCGCCGCTCGCGGTGCCGAGCGACCTGAAGCCGGTGCCGACGACGCAGCAGTTCGTCGCGCCGCCGAGCAACGCCGGCCTCGGCACGCTGCCGCCGCGGGTCACGACGCAGGCGGGCAACGCGACCGACGGCATCCCGAGCGCGCAGGATCCGCTCGGCATGCACATCGAGCGCGACGGCGACCGCCGCTGGCTCGTCGTCGATGGCCGCACGCCCGAGCAGCTGTGGCCGATCCTGAAGGAGTTCTGGCAGGAGAACGGCTTCTCGCTGAAGACCGATGCGCCGTCGACGGGCATCATGGCCACCGACTGGGCTGAAAACCGCGCGAACATCCCCGACGACTGGTTCCGCCGTACGATCGGCAAGGTCATCGACTTCGCGTACTCGTCCGGCACGCGCGACCGCTTCCGTACGCTCGTGAACCGCACGTCGGACGGCAACACCGATATCTCGATCACGCACAGCGCGATGGAAGAAATGATGGTCGGCCCGCAGGGCGGCACGTCGTCGCGCTGGGAAGAGCGTCCGCGCAACCCGGTGCTCGAAGCCGTATTCCTGTCGAAGCTGATGCAGAAGTTCGGCCTGACCGATGCGCAGGCGAAGCAGCTGCTGACCGATGCCCGTCCGGCGACGGCGCCGGCGCAGGTCAGCGACACGAGCAGCGGCGGGGCGACGCTGCAACTGGCCGAGTCGTTCGATCGCGCATGGCTGCGCGTGGGCCTGGCGCTCGATCGCACCAACTTCGCGGTCGACAATCGTGATCGCGAGAAGGGCGTGTACACCGTGCGCTATGCGAACACGATGGAAGAGCTCAAGCGCGACGGCCTGTTCGGCAAGCTGTTCTATGGCGGTCCGTCGGCCGCGAAGCCGGGCAAGGAGTACCTCGTCAACGTGCGCGCACAGGGCAACGGCAGCACGCTGGTTGCGGTGGTCGGCGCAAACGGCCAGGTCGACAACTCGTCGGACGCTCAGCGGATCATTTCGCTGCTCCACGCGCAGTTGAACTAAGCGCGTGCGATTCTCCAGCCTCGGAAGCGGCAGCGAAGGCAACGCGCTGGTCGTCGAGGCCTCGAGCGGCACGACGACCACCCGCGTGCTGCTCGACTGCGGCTTTTCCGCCAAGGAGGTCGAGCGCCGGCTCGGCCGACTGAATCTCAGCATCGGCGATCTCGATGCGATTCTCATTACCCACGAACACAGCGACCACGTCGGCAGTGCTTTGACGCTCGCCCGCCGCGGATCGCTGCCGCTCTACATGAGCTGGGGTACCGCGCGCGCGGTCGGCGCGGACGAGGCCGATGTCGATCTCCACGTGCTGTGGGGCGACGAGACGGCCGCGATCCGCGATCTGGCCGTGATGCCCTATACCGTCCCTCACGACGCGCGTGAGCCGCTCCAGTTCGTCTTTATGGACGGCGCCAGCCGGCTCGGTGTGCTGACGGACGTCGGGATGGCCACGCCGCACATCACGGCCGTCCTGAGCGGCTGTGACGCGCTGGTGCTCGAATCCAACCACGATACCGCGATGCTGGCCTCGAGCCGCTATCCGCAGTCGCTGAAGGCGCGTATCGGCGGCAACCACGGCCACCTGAGCAATGACGCCGCAGCGGACATCCTCGCGTCGCTGGAGCGCAGCCGCCTCAAGCACCTGGTCGCGGCGCACCTGAGCCAGCAGAACAACCTGCCGGAACTGGTCCGCCAGGCGTTTGGCGGCGTACTGGGGACGAGCGGGGACGACGTGGTCGTGGCCACGCAGGACGCGGGCTTCGACTGGCTGGCGCTCGGATGAGCGGGGCAGGGCCGCTGCGGCGGCCCGGTGCGACTGCCGTCCGATAGACGCAGAAACGGCAGACGTAAAAAAACCGGCCCTCGGGCCGGTTTTTTTTCAGCTGACGCTGAGGCTTACTGGCTTGCGCCCGAAGCCGGAGCAGCCGTCGCTGCCGAAGCAGCCGACGCCACTGCAGCAGCAGCGTCGCTCGCAGCAGCCGTTGCCGACGAAGCAGCAGCCGAAGCGTCGCTCGCAGCACCAGCAACTGCCGAAGCAGCCGACGAAGCAGCAGCCGCCGCGTCGCTTGCAGCCGACGAAGCAGCTTGATCAGCGCTCTTGTTGCAAGCAGCCAGTGCAACAGCAGCCAACAGGGAAGCTACGAGGAGGGATTTCTTCATGATCACGTCCTTTTATGGTTAAAGGTAAGCAACAGCGCGAAACAATACCGGTAATGTGCTCCAACACCGACCTGGGCCGCTGGTGGAGATGCACTTCTTAGAGCGTGAATCTTCCCTACGGCTTGGGCGGAAATTATATGCACTTTCCTATCGACCGTCGACAAATGCGGGGTCAATACGTTGTCTTTCCCATACAGAATTTGATCCGTACGGGCATACGGGGCGACTCACACTAAATCCGGTTTCCGACCCGTATCCAGCCCGCACGATACCACTCGTGCAACAAGGCTGTCATCGAGGGAACCCGGGATAGTGTTACAAACCGTTTCGCCTCCATCTGGCGTTGATTGGCCAGTTCGGGCAGCCATTCGCTGGCCTGCTCGAGCGGTCCTTCTTCACCATTAATGAAGTACGAGCGCGCGTTATACATCAATGCGGCCCTTCTGTCGAGACACACGCCACGGCGTGACGCTTGCGTGACGAACGCGGCCTCGGACAGCGGGCGCGCGGGCGGGTCGAAAACGACGTTCGGCTTGGGCTCGCTCAGGTAGCAGCCGAGGAATTCGGCGACGTCCCGCTTGCGCCAGCGGATCGCGTCCACGATCTCGGCCACGCGTTCGACCATCGCCGGAGGCAGCTGGGCGGGTGTGTCGACGGCCGGCTGCTTCGGATCGCGGTAAAGATCATCGCCGCAACCGTCGCGCAGGCCGCCACGCTCCGCGAGATAGTACAGGAACTGGGCGCCCAGCTCGCCGGCGGACGGGGCCCGGAAGCCGATCGAGCAGGTCATGCATTCGCCTTCGGCGACGCCATCGTGCGCGATGTGCGGCGGCAGGTAGAGCATGTCGCCGGGTTCCAGCACCCATTCGTCGCTCGGCTCGAAATTTTCGAGGATCTTCAGCGGCACGTCCGGTTGCAGCGACAGGTCTTTCTGCGCACCGACGCGCCAGCGGCGCCGGCCTTCGACTTGCAGCAGGAATACGTCATACGAATCGAAGTGCGGACCGACGCCGCCGCCGTCCGTCGCATAGGAGATCATCAGGTCGTCCAGACGCGCATCGGGGATGAAGCGGAAGCGGTCGAGCAGTGCGCGCGCGGCATCGACGTGCAGGTCGAGCCCCTGCACGAGGAGGGTCCAGGCCTTGCGCGTGACGGCCGGCAGCGAGCCGGGCTCGAACGGGCCCTGCTCCAGTTGCCACTTGTTACGAAAATGGGTGATCAGTCGCGATTCCGCGTCATAGTCCGCTGCGAGCTCGAACAACGCGTCGCGCGAGACCGGCGACGCGACGCCGGGGATGGCCTGGCGGATCAGGAGCGGCTTCTTCTGCCAGTAGCCGCGCATGAATTGCGCCGGCGTAAGACCGCCGAGCAGCGGTGTGGGAAGATCGGAAGGCGGCGCGCCGAACGGGGCGGCAGCGGCATCCCGCGGTTCGGCTTGAGACCGGTTGCGCATCGTATAATGAGATTTGTATTTGGGAGAATTGGATGAAAATCGCAAAAAACACCGTCGTGTCGGTCACTTACAAGCTGTCCGATGCACAGGGCAATCTGATCGAGGAAAGCGACGAGCCGATGGTCTATCTGCACGGCGGCTATGATGGCACGTTCCCCAAGATCGAGGAACAGCTCGACGGCCATGAGCCGGGCTACGAGGCGCAGGTTCAGCTCGAGCCGCAGGACGCGTTCGGCGACTACGATCCCGAACTCGTGAAGATCGAGCCGCGCGACCGTTTTCCCGAGCCGCTCGAAGTGGGCATGCAGTTCGAAGGCACGCCGGAAGACGGCGACGAGGAAGTCGATTCGCTGATCTACACGGTCACCGACGTCGCCGAAGACAAGGTCGTGCTCGACGGCAATCACCCGCTGGCCGGCATGGCGCTGCGTTTCGCGCTCACCGTGAAGGACGTTCGCGAAGCCACCGAAGACGAAATCGAGCATGAGCACGCACATGGTGCGGAAGGGCTCGAGATCGTCGACGAGGACGACGACGAAGACGGCGAAGCGCCGTCAGGGCGTACCCTGCACTGAGCTCGCAGGCAGGCCGGGTGCCGGCCCCGACGCAGGGGCGGGCGCCGGCCACGACGCGCCACCCGGTGCGGCGCCGTCACCCTGCAATGGCGGTGCGACCGACGACGAGTCGGGCAGCGCCGGCAACGCAGGGATTTCCGGCATCTGCGGCAGCGGCACGTCGTCACGCGGCACGAGCGGCAGCGCGGGTGGCACGGGCAGGTTCTTCGGCACCTCCTGCAAGCTCACGTTGAAGATCGTCTGCCGTGCCGGCGACACGCTCACCTTGACCCACTGATTCGTCGGCTGGCGCGGTCCGATCGCGACGCGCGTCACGTTACCCACCAGTTCACCGTCGTCTGCGCGCAGCGGGCGGTCGATCAGAAAACCGTTCGCAAGCGGCTCATTGCTCGCGTGCATCACGAGTATCGGGCCGCGGAACGTCGCCGCCGCCTTCACCAGCGTTCGTTTCAGCTCACGGAAGCCGTCGCGCACACGCGGCCGGTTGAAACGCAGCCAAGCGAAACGTTCCGCGCGTTCATAGCGTTCGAACTGCGGATCGCCTTCGAACATCACCACCATCGCACGTGCCTCACGCCGCTTCGCGTATTCGGCCGCGTGGTCGATCCAGAAACCGTTCGCGATGATGCGGTCCTCGAATTCGCCGTTGCGGCCGCCAGCCGTCAGGTAATGGTTGTTCGGCGCCGGCGCGTTGAGCGCGACGTAGACGATGTCGTCGCGCATCCAGCGGGCGTTCTCCCGATACGGTCGGAACCGTGCGACTTCGCTTTCCCGCGTGATCTGCAGCGCGCCGCGGTCGGGCAGTGCCGAATCGGCGAGCAGCGTCTGCCGCAGGAAGTCGAGCCGCTCGACCGGATCGTAGCCGCCGCCGGCCGCGGTGTTGCACGTTACCCAGTCGTCGTGGCCGGGAATGAACACGAGCGGCACGCGTGCCGCATCCAGGATCGCGCCCCGCTGCGAATACAGTGCATCGCGGCACGCTTCCTTCGAACCCTTGAGATCGCCCGCATAGACGACGAACGCGAGGTTGCGCTCGCGCGCGATCGCATCGAGCAGCCGCTGGGCGGCCGGTTCGTCGCCAGGGGCGTTGATCACGCCCGACACGACCGCGAACGAGTAGGGCGTGGTGCTGCGCTTCGGCGGCGCGGCCAGCGCGGTGGCCTGCGCGAGCGCGAGCGCCGCCGCGACGAGCATGGCGGCCGTGCGAGCCGGCAGGCCGCACAGGATGCGCTTACGCGTGTCTGTCGACATCGTGCGACCGGACCAGCGTGCGCAGTTCGTACAGCAGGTCGAGCGCCTCGCGCGGCTTGAGATCGTCGGGATCGATGTCGCGCAGTTTTTCGAGCGCCGGATGCGGTGTGTCGGGCAGCGCCGGCGCGTCTGCGCATTCCAGATCGTCGGCGGCCGCCGGCGGCGCGCTGAACAGGTCGAGCTGCGGCGTGTGCTGCGACGCCGACTGCTGTTCGAGATACGCGAGGTGCTTGCGCGCGGCGCGGATCACGGGTGCCGGAACGCCTGCGAGCTGCGCGACTTGCAGGCCGTAGCTCTGGTTGGCTGGGCCTTCGTTGACCGCGTGCAGGAACACGATGCCGTGGCCGTGCTCGACGGCCGACAGGTGGACGTTGGCCGCTTGAGGGAATTCGGCCGGCAGTTGCGTCAGCTCGAAGTAGTGCGTCGCGAACAGCGTGTAGCACGCGTTGTGCGCCAGCAGGTGGCGCGCGATGGCCCACGCGAGCGCGAGGCCGTCGAACGTCGACGTGCCGCGGCCGATCTCGTCCATCAGCACGAGGCTTTGCGGCGTCGCGTCGTTGAGGATCGCTGCAGCTTCGGTCATCTCGACCATGAACGTCGAGCGGCCGCCCGCGAGATCGTCCGCCGCGCCGATCCGTGTGAAGATCCGGTCGATGGGGCCGAAGCATGCCGACTTGGCCGGCACGTAGCTGCCGACGTACGCCATCAGCGCGATCAATGCGGTCTGCCGCATGAACGTCGACTTACCGCCCATGTTCGGGCCGGTGATCAGCAGCAGCTTGCGCTCGGTGCCGAAGCGGCAGTCGTTCGCGATGAACTGTTCGACCTGCGCTTCGACGACCGGGTGGCGGCCCTGTTCGATTTCGATGCCGATTTCGTCGGTGAAGGTCGGTGCGACCCAGTCGAGCGCGCGGGCGCGTTCGGCGAATGCGGCGAGCAGGTCGAGCTCGGCGAGCGCCGATGCGACGCGCTGGCACTCCGGGATGAACGGCAGCAGCGCCTGCAGCACCGCGTCGTACAGCGCGCGCTCGCGCGCCAGAGCGCGTTCCTGCGCGGACAGCGCCTTGTCCTCGAAGGTCTTCAGTTCGGGCGTGATATAGCGCTCGGCATTCTTCAGTGTCTGGCGCCGGCGGTAGTCGTCGGGCACCTTGTCGGTCTGGCCGCGCGTGACCTCGATGTAGAAGCCGTGCACCTTGTTGTATTCGACGCGCAGGTTCGCGATGCCGGTGCGCGTGCGCTCGCGCGCTTCGAGATCGATCAGGAACTGCCCGCAGTTCTCCGAGATGTCGCGCAACTCGTCGAGCTCGGCGTCGTAGCCGCGCGCGATGACGCCGCCGTCGCGCACCATCGCGGCCGGCTCGGGCGCAATCGCGCTGGTCAGCAGGTCGAGACATTCGGCAGGCGGTGCGAGTGCTGCGTCGACGCGGGTGAGTGCATCCGCGTTCGCGACGATCGCGCTGATGCGCTCGCGCAGTGCCGGCAGCGCGGCGAACGTGTCGCGCAGGCTCGACAGGTCGCGCGGGCGCGCGGACAGCAGCGCGAGACGCCCGGTGATCCGTTCGACGTCGGCGATCTGGCGCAGCGCGCTGCGCAGCGCATCGAGGCTTGCGTTTGCCGGTGCATCGAGCAATGCACCGATTGCCTGCTGGCGCGACTGCGCGGCGACCGACGCGCGCGGCGGGTGATGCAGCCAGTGCCGCAGCAGGCGGCTGCCCATCGTCGTGCAGCACGTGTCGAGCAGCGAATACAGCGTCGGCGACTCGGTGCCGCGCAACGTCTCGGTCAGTTCGAGGTTGCGGCGCGTGGCCGGATCGAGACCGATGTACTCCGTTTCGTTCTCGACCTTCAGGCTGCGCACGTGTCGCAGTTGCTGGCCCTGCGTGGCGGCCGCATAGAGCAGCAGCGCGCCGGCTGCGCCGCACGCGCTCGTGAGCGAATGCGCACCGAAACCGTCGAGGCTCGCGACATCGAGCTGGTCGCACAGGCGCTGCGTGCCCGACGCGATGTCGAAGTGCCATGCCGGTACGCGCTTGCTTGCGCCCGCGCTGGCCGGCACGGCATCGGTCGCGCCGTCCGGCGTCAGGATCTCGGCCGGCCGGATGCGTTCGAGCGCGGCCGCGAGCTGGTCGGGTTCGATTTCGGCGAGCCGCAGTGCGCCGCTGGCGAGGTTCAGCCATGCAAGGCCGACGTTCACCGCGACGCCGCGCTTGTTGTGGCCCGTGCACATCGCGAGCAGGTAGACGTCGTTCTTGTCGGACAGCAGCGCGGCATCGGTCAGCGTGCCGGGCGTGACGACGCGCACGACCTTGCGCTCGACGGGGCCCTTCGACGTGGCGGGATCGCCGATCTGCTCGCAGATCGCGACCGATTCGCCCATCTTCACGAGCTTCGCAAGATACTGCTCGACCGCGTGATGCGGTACGCCGGCCATCTTGATCGGCGTGCCGGCGGTGGCACCGCGTTGCGTGAGGGTCAGGTCGAGCAGGCGTGCGGCTTTCTCCGCGTCTTCGAAGAACAGCTCGTAGAAGTCGCCCATCCGGTAGAAGACAAGCGTGTCGGGATGGTCGGCCTTGATGCGCAGGTACTGCTGCATCATTGGAGTGTGGCCGGCGAAGGCGTCGGGCGACAGCGTGGTCATAAGTCAGGCGTGAAGTTGTTGCTTTGGTTGCCCGAGTTTACCAGTGGCTTCACGTGCGAGCGCGAAGTTGGCCGTTTGGCCAGGTGCAGGACGAATCGGCAGTGCCCAGGGGCCTGTCCTAGCTCGCAGGCGGTAGCGCTGCAGGCACGACCCGCCACGTAGTGCTAACCCCGACACGCCAGTTGCGGTCGACAGGCTAGATTGTGACTGTACGGGTTCGTTGATCGGATATCGGACGTTCTGTCCATTTCCTCGATATGTCGACCGGAGATCGCTACGCGAACGAATCGACCTACCGTGTCATTTTCGGGGTTGTCATGATCTGCTGACCGTGACGGAGGACATATGGCGCATTCCTTGTACGAATTGCTTAGCAGCCTCGACGAACGCCGCCTCTTTTATACATTGGGCCGACATCGCCCGGACACCATTCTGGTCTCGATAACTGTGCCAGGTGAGCGTATCGAGATCGACGTCTTCGACGATGGACATATGGAAATGTCGCGTTTTTCCGGAGACGAGAGTGTAATTGACGACCCACAAATAATTTTAAAGGCTATCGAGGAGGCGTCCGAGTGAACGGGTTTGGTCATGAGACGCAAAGCGCCCACTTTCCGTCGGTCGATGCCGCAACCTTCCAAGCGACACGTCGCTACTTCGCAATTTGGCTTGTCGCCATTTTCTACTCGTCAACGGCGCTCGCCGGGCCCAACGTTTGCACTTCAGACCAAACTCTGAGGGCCGAGGCTGTTTCTGATGCCGCCACGTTGTGGATGCAGTTGCATCGACAATTTCGAAAGTTCGCAAACTGTGACGATGGGGCAGTCGCTGAAGGGTTCAGCGAATCAAACTCTCTTTTGCTCGCAGATCACTGGGGCACTATTCAGCAGTTGGAACCCGTGATCGCGTCGGCCCCAGCTTTCCGCACATTCATTGTTCGGCATGTTGACGCTACAGTCCCGGCAGAACGGTTGCGGCGGATCGCCCGGAATGCGGACAAACAATGTCCTGGAACTCTGAAGGACTTTTGCCGAGAGATTCAAGCAGCGGCCGAGAAGTAAGTCAATTAACATCGAAATGCATGTGAAGCGTGATCAATAGCGTGTCGGTCCCGAACAGCCTGAGCGTAGGTCTTGGGGTGACGGGTGCAGGTGCTGCGGTGGGTGGCGTGACCGGGGAAAGTTGCTTTGGCTGCCCGAGTTTACCAGTGGGCCGGACGCGACAGCGCGAAGTTCGCCGTCTGGCCGGTTGATACTGATGGTAAGCGCCAACTATGTGGAAATATCTAGTTGCGCTGGGACCATATGAAAAGCGCTAGTCCCATTAAGATGAGTATGATGCCATTCGCGACGATGGCCGGTCTTGCATATTTTGTTTTGAAAATGAAAGAGTAAAATCCAAACAAATTCATCCAGGGGTGGCGCTC
Source organism: Burkholderia sp. Tr-20390 (assembly GCF_017104595.1). Classification (NCBI taxonomy): domain Bacteria; kingdom Pseudomonadati; phylum Pseudomonadota; class Betaproteobacteria; order Burkholderiales; family Burkholderiaceae; genus Burkholderia; species Burkholderia sp. Tr-20390. The sequence continues at coordinate 31,022 of NZ_JAAGPC010000102.1, forward strand.
ACGATAATCAACAAATAACGATGGTCGAGCTGCTTTGATGATACCAATTATTATGCACGCTCCCCCAAAGATGCCTGCTGCAAGTCTCTCGTTCATCTCATGCCTTTCCTCAATTGCACACTGAAGGGCGGTTGTAACTCGTATTCTCGCTGCGTACTTGAGATGCTTCCCCGAAGGCGATCTCATATCGTCGCCCTGTCTTGCTCCGTGTGCTACTGGTGATAGCACGCAACCCGAGTCGGCCCCTATTTGGGTTTATCGATGATCCAGCTGTCGATGTTGAAGCGTGTAGCGCGTGCGACCGTTTGCCAATTTAGCTGGCGTAACTTGCAGCGTAGATTTTTGATCTTTTCCTTGTCAGATAATGCGCAGGTACTGCTGCATCATTGGAGTGGTGGGTGCAGGTGCTGCGGGGGCTGCATGCTCATGTGACCGGGAACAGTTGCCTTGGCTGCCTGAGTTTACCAGCGGGCCGGACGCACCCGCGCGAAGTTCACCGTTTGGCCAGTTGGCGGTATCGAGAGTCCGCGGCGACCAGTGTTCCTGTCCCAGTTGCGCGTTGCGCAACGCGAATTCGTGGGCTTAGCGCTGTTGGCATACCCCGTGACATAGTGCTAACCCCGACACGCCAGTTGGGGTAGGCCGACTAGATTATGACTGTTTGGGTTCGTTGATCGCCAGGGACGCATCCGGGCGCGGTGCGCCTCTTGAAAATTGTCAATCACGGTTCAGTGAGGCTACAAATGAGACCAGAGTCACGCGCAAATGCTTACGCGATCATGGGTCTGGGATCTATCTTGCTGGGTAGCTATGCATTGGAGCGCGCTATTGTGTACTTTGGCATCACTGGTGATTCAGTAGGAGGAATAGCGTTTGGCGGCGCGGGTATTTGTTTATTCGGTATTGCGGTTGCCCACACCTACATGGCAATTGGATACAGATTTGGTCGCCTTGAAGCAGTCGAAGGAAGCCTGGAAAGTGCGACCTTGAAAGCAGGGGCGGGTGTTGTTGCTAAGGCGGTTAAAATTCGTTTCTTGCGAAGGCCGGATGCTAAAAATTCGATTTCAGAACAAGGCACTCGCTTCATCTTCTTCATCGGTAATGGCCGACCGTGGGTCTGTCCAGAGTCTAGGTTCTTGATGGACTGAGCTAACGGCTCCTCAAAACAGCAGGCGTTAGTCTTGGCGTAGGTTTTTGCGCTGACCCTTGTCAGATAAGCTGCAGGTACTGCTGCGTCATTGGAGTGACCCGTGCAGGTGCTACGGTGGGTTGCATGCTCAAGTGACCGGGAAGAGTTGCTTTGGTTGCCCGAGTTTACAGCGGGCCGAACGCGCCTGCGCGGAGTTCACCGTTTGGCTAGTTTCGGGTGTTGAGAATTGGCAGCGACTGGGGGCATGGGCTTAGCGCTGCGCGACACAACCCACAACGTAGTACTTACCCAGGCACGCCAGTTGCGGGCGATAGTCTAGACTGCGTCTGTATGGGTTTGGAGATTGCACGGAAGACATCAGAGGAGATGGGTGCTGTTCTACGGCATGTCGACTGCTGTAAGCGACCATCAGTAACCCCACTAGAGCGGGGCTAGCAATGCGACTGCGTACAAAGGCGACGCTTTTCTACTTGGCAGCCACAGCGATACCACTTGGCGTTGCCGCGCCCCTTGTTATTTTCCTGCCGCCGTCGACCAAAGCATTGGCGGCGATCGTTTTTCTTGTGATTGCAGTGTGTTTGTCGGTGGCTCAGCTTGCTGTTCTAGTCTGCCCGCATTGTCGATCACTTGCCATTCTTACGCCACGCGGCACCTGGACTCCTTGGGTTGGTTCTAAGTGCCGCTATTGTCATAAGCCTTATTAGAAGCGTCCATGGGCGTAGGTCTTGGCGTAGGTTTGTGCGCTGCGCCTTATCTGATATGGCGCAGGTACTGCTGCATCATTGGGGTGACGGTTGCAGGTGCTACTGAGGGTTGCGTGCTCATGTGACCGGGAAAGGTTGCTGGGTCGGGCGCGCGAGCGCGAAGTTCGTCTTTCGGCTAGGTGTCCGCGGCACGACCGGCTTTGCTGGCTAGAAGCGACCGTTGGACCTACGGTCCTAGAATGCCGATAATCGAGACACGAATCCATAGGCACCGTGCAAATGACCTTTCCCCTCTGAAGTATCCCACTGTAAAGTTAGTGGCAAGGCCGCAGGAGAAACCTTGTCATGAAGAAATCGCGGTTCAGTGAAGAGCAGATTATCGGGGTGCTGAAGGAAGCCGATGCAGG